>CALDPL010000245.1 GCA_937911965.1 uncultured Allomuricauda sp.
TCACCAATTGGTGGGTCCCGATGATGATGTCCAATTTGCCCGCGGCCAAACGCTCCAGGACTTCTTTCCGCTCCTTGGCCGTGCGGAAGCGGTTGAGATAATCCACGCTCACCGGCATCTCTTTCAGACGTTCCCCAAAGGTCCTGTTGTGTTGGAAGGCCAAAATGGTGGTGGGCACCAACACGGCCACCTGTTTTCCGTTGTCGACGGCCTTGAAGGCGGCCCGGATGGCCACCTCGGTCTTTCCAAAGCCCACATCTCCACAAATTAGGCGGTCCATGGGTCGTTCACTCTCCATGTCCCTTTTGACATCCAAGGTGGATTTTTCCTGGTCCGGTGTATCCTCATAGAGAAAGGAAGCCTCCAATTCGTATTGCAGATAACTGTCCGGATCGTACCTGAACCCCTTTTCCAAACGTCTTTTCGCATAGACCTGGATCAGGTCGAAGGCAATCTGTTTGACCCGGCTCTTGGTTTTTTGTTTCAGGTTCTTCCAGGCCGCTGATCCGAGTTTGTATATCTTGGGCGCCGCCCCGTCCTTCCCGTTGAATTTTGAAATCTTGTGCAGGGAGTGGATGCTCACGTACAAAAGGTCCCTGTCCCCATAGACCAATTTTATGGCCTCTTGTTTTTTGCCCTCCACATCGATTTTCTGCAAGCCCCCAAAGGTGCCTATGCCGTGATCGATATGGGTGACGTAGTCCCCGATCTCCAATTTGTTGAGTTCCTTGAGGGAAATGGCCTGCTTCTTGGCATAGCCGTTTTTGAGGTGGAACTTGTGGTAGCGTTCAAAGATCTGGTGGTCCGTGTAACAGCTCAGTTTCAGGGAGTCGTCCACAAAGCCCCGATAGAGCGGGAAGACCACAGTTTGGTAATGTACCCTTTGGTCCCCTTCCCCGAAGATGTCGTCAAATCGCTTGGCCTGTTGTTGGGTCGCACAGAAAATATAATTGGTGTAGCCTGCTTCCCCCTTGGAGTTGAGATCCTCGATCAGAAGGTCGAATTTTTTGTTGAAGACGGGTTGAGGCAGTGTATGGAAGCTTATTTCCTCTCCCTGTTGTTGCATGATTTTTGTCCTGGAGGTGGAACCGAGTTCCACGCAGCCAAAATCCCGCAGTTGTTCCCGCAGAAGATCGGAATCCACAAAGAGGTCCTTGGGCTCGGAATGTTTGACCTCTTTGGCCAGGTTCTCAAAGTTTTCCCGGGCCTTTTCAAAAAAGGAATCCACCCGCTCATAGATAAGTACGGGGTCCTTTGCGAAGATCAGCGTCTTTGGGGAGATATACTTTAGGAAACTTTCCCGGGACTCCAGGGAGAACTTGTGTTCCACATTGGGGATGATGGCAATTTTGCCCACCTTGTCCGTGGAGAGCTGGGTCTCCACATCAAAGGTACGGATGCTGTCCACCTCGTCCCCGAAGAACTCGATCCTATAGGGCCTGTCGTGGGAAAAGGAAAAGACATCCACGATCCCCCCCCGCAGGGAGAACTCCCCGGGCTCGGTCACAAAGTCTACCCGCTTGAAGCGGTACTCAAAGAGGACCTCGTTCAAAAAATCCAGGGACAGGCTGTCGCCCACCTTGACCTTTAGGGTGTTTTTGTCCAGTTCCCTACGGGTGACCACCTTTTCAAAAAGGGCATCCGGGTAGGTCACCACCACTGCCGGCCTTTTCCGGGAATTGATGCGGTTGAGCACTTCGGCCCTCAGCAGCACATTGGCATTATCGGTCTGTTCGATCTCATAGGGCCTTCTGTAGCTGCCCGGGTAGAAGAGCACGTCCTTTTCCCCGATCAGGCGTTCCAGGTCGTTGAGCAGATAGGCGGCTTCTTCCTTGTCGTTCAAAATCAATAAAAAAGGAAGGTCCAATTCCTGAAAACAGGCCGAGACCACAAAGGAAAGTGAAGATCCGACCAGGCCTTCCATGAGGATTTTTTGGTCCTTCTCCGAGGGATTCCCTTGGAATTGGGCAAGGGTATCCCGCAGATTCCCCATTTGGGGAGCCTGTGCATACCTTTGTATAATGGACGATTTGGTCAATCCAAAAACTTTGGTGCAAATATATATTGAAATATCACCTTTGTGCGGATCCCGGATCTATTTTTGAGCTTATTGCGGCCGCTGCGGCCATTTTCAGAGGGATTCACGGGAAATTCAAAAATTTTTGTCAATTTTTGAATTGCTGCCCCAATTTGATTGAAAAGACAGGATTTTCTTTCTGTTCGGCCTGGACCAAATTTGGGGAATAGGACTATATTTGTGGCAAATTTTCAGATATGCCGATCTTGGACCTTTACGAGCACAGCGACCACAGGAAGAATTTGGCCCATTTTGCCACTTTGGCCAGTTTGGCGGCCAGCGACGGGGAGATCAACGCCGAGGAAAAAGCCGTGTTGGATCGATTTGCCTTCAAGCTGAACATCAGCGATCACGAATATAAGGAGGTGATGAAGAAGGAGAACAAATATCCCATTGAGACCCCTCATAGCGGGGAGAAGAGGTATAAAAGACTCTATGAGTTTTTTCAGATCATCTTCTCGGATCACGACATCGATCCCCAAGAGCTCAGGCTGGTCGAAAAATATGCCATTGGCCTGGGGTTCTCCCCCAAGAAGGCCACTGAGTTGATCCAAAAATCCCTTGCCATCTTCAAGGGGAAGATCGCCTTTGCGGATTACTATACCATCATTACCCGGGAGGACTAGGACCCGGCCATAAATTCCTCTGCCTTTTCCACCATTTTTCGGCTGCCGCAGAAAAAGGGGACCCTCTCGTGGAGTTCGGTGGGCTGCAGGTCCAGAATCCTGTTGAAACCGTCACTGGCCTTGCCGTTGGCCTGTTCCGCGATAAAGGCCATGGGATTGCACTCGTACAACAGCCGTAGTTTTCCCTTATGGGCCACACTGCTTTTGGGATAGATATAGATGCCCCCCTTGATCATGTTCCGATGGAAGTCCGAGACCAGCGATCCAATGTACCTGGAAGTATAGGGCCGGTCCCCTTCCTCCATTTGACAGTATTTGATGTAGTCTTTCACCCCCTGGGGAAAATGGATGTAGTTCCCCTCGTTCACCGAATAGATCTTCCCGGTTTCCGGGTAGGTCATCTTGGGATGGGAGAGGTAAAAGGTCCCCAGGGCCGGGTTCAGGGTAAAGCCGTTCACCCCGTCCCCAGTGGTATAGACCAACATGGTGGAGGTGCCGTAAATGATATAGCCTGCGGCGATCTGGTTTTTGCCGGGCTGTAGGAAGTCCTCCAGGCCGACCGGACTGCCCACCGGGCTCACCCGCCTGTATATGGAGAAGATGGTGCCCACCGAGACGTTGACATCGATGTTGGATGACCCGTCCAAGGGATCTATGAGCACCACGTATTTGTTGTTGTACTTTTTGTCAAAACTGTTGATGCTGATGAAATCATCCTCTTCCTCAGAGGCGATGCCACATACAATTTCCCTGTTTTTCAGGGTCTGTATGAACTTTTCATTGGCCAGCACATCCAATTTCTGTTGGTCCTCGCCCTGTATGTTGGTGTCCCCGGCCGCCCCGATAATATCGACCAGACCTGCTTTGTTCACCTCGTGGTTCACTACTTTTGCCGCCAAGCGTATGCTGTTCAACAAGCGGGAGAGTTCCCCGGATGAGTATTGGAAGGAGTTTTGGTTGGCAATGATGAACTCCCCCAGGGTGCGGTGCTGTTTTTCCAACATGGAGCGACTGTTTTATTTGGGTGCAAATATCGTGCATTTTGTGAAACTATAACGATTTCGCCCATTTCAATTTATGAATATTTATAACTTTGAGTTTTATTTGTAACAATTATGGAGTATACCATAAGAGCGGCCCGGCCCGAGGACATGGGAGCGGTATTGTCCCTGATCCGGGAACTGGCCGAATTCGAAAGGGAACCCGATGCCGTGGAAATTGATAGGGAGGACTTGATCGAGGATGGATTCAACCGTGGGCTGTTCCATTGTTTCGTGGCCGATACGGGGGACGGTATCGGGGGAATGGCCCTGATATATCCCAGGTATTCCACCTGGAAGGGTCCGGCGATTCATTTGGAGGACTTGATCGTGGCCAAAAGGATGCGGGGCTCCGGCCTGGGAACGGCCCTGTTGGACCAAGTGGTCCGCTACGCCCACGAGCTGGGGGCCAATAGGATATGTTGGGAAGTCCTGGACTGGAACGAGGATGCCATAACCTTCTATGAAAAGAAGGGGGCCAGGGTGCTTCGGGATTGGGATGTGGTCCAATTGGACCGGAACGGAATCGAGAATTATTTGGAAGGCCTGGAATGAACCTTCCGATATGAGAAAAAACTTGGATGAGAGTATATAAGTTTGGCGGGGCCTCCGTCAAGGATGCCGCCGGAGTGCGCAATGTGGCGAAGGTATTGCAACAGCAGGGCCACGAGGGGACCCTGGTGGTGGTATCGGCCATGGGAAAGACCACCAATGCCATGGAGAAAGTGGTCGAGGCCTATTTCAAGGACCGGGATTCGGTTCCCGCCTTTATGGGGGAGGTGGTGGAATTCCACAGACAGATCGTCGGGGAATTGTTCCGGCAAACGGACCATCCCGTCCACCACGCCTTGGAGGTGCTTTTTGAGGAAGTCCGTGGCTTTTTGGCCTGGAACAAATCCCCAAAATACGCCTTTGTTTACGACCAGGTGGTCGGATACGGGGAACTGCTCTCCACGACCATCGTCAGCAACTACCTCAACCTGGTGGGCATACACAACCAATGGATGGATGTGCGCAACCTGATCAAAACGGACAGCGGCCATAGGGAGGCGCAGGTCAATTGGGAACGGACCCAAAAGGAGGTCACCCAAAGGGTCGACCTGTCAGAACTCAATATCACCCAGGGCTTCTTGGGCAGTGATGACAACAATTTCACCACCACCCTGGGGCGGGAGGGATCGGATTATACCGCTGCCATCCTCGCCTATTGCCTGGATGCGGAATCCGTGACCATATGGAAGGATGTCCCAGGGGTGCTCAACGCCGACCCCAGGAATTTCAAAGAGACCCTGTTGTTGGACCTGATCTCCTATAGGGAGGCCATCGAACTGGCCTTTTACGGGGCTTCGGTCATCCATCCCAAAACGCTACAGCCCCTACAGGGAAAGGAAATTCCTTTGCACGTCAAGTCATTTCTCAACCCCGGGGACAAGGGTACCACCGTGGGCAGGGGGGTGGGAATCGTGCCCAAGGTCCCCTGCTTTATCGTAAAAAAGGACCTGGTGCTCCTGAAACTGTCCACCCTGGATTTTTCCTTCATAGTGGAGGAGAGCATCAGTGAACTCTTCAAGCTGTTTCACCAGCATAGGCTCAAAGTGGACCTGATCCAGAATTCGGCCATCAGTTTTTCGGTCTGTCTTGACAATAAGTTCAACGGGCTGCAGGCCCTCTTGCAGGGACTACAGGCAAATTTCAAAGTGGTCTGCCACGAGGGGGTTTCCCTGTACACCATCAGGCATTTTGACGAGGATTCGGTGCGTTCCCTTCAGAACGGGAAATCCGTCCTTGTGGAGCAAAGGGGAAAGGAAACGGTTCAATTGGTCGTGAAATAGAGCACAGGATATTGGTTCTAGGGTCGTGAACCAAAAGTCATAATTCTCTATCTTTATCCCCGCATAAATACAGAATTGAATGGGATTGGTTACAGCGAAAGAGGTGGCAAAAGTGGTCCATCTGGACAATTACGGTTTTTTGGGCACCTTTGTCGGTTGGCTTCTTATGGTCGCCACACGGATCACCACCATCAATAGGTTCTACGATAGGAACAAGGAACTTCCGGCCCCTGAATTTTTGGATAAGATCCTGGATCATTACGAGATCGATTTTGACGTTCCGCTGGAGGACCTCAAACGGCTTCCCAAATCCGGCCCCTATATCACCATAAGCAACCATCCCCTGGGGGGCATTGACGGGGTGCTTTTATTGAAACTGCTGCTGCAGGAGCGTCCGGACTTTAAGATCGTGGCCAATTTCCTTTTGCATAGGATCGAGCCCCTGAAACCCTATATCATGCCGGTGAATCCCTTTGAGGGCCACAGGGATGCAAAGAGCAGCATGACCGGGATCAAAAATGCCCTCCAACATTTGCAGCACGGACATCCCCTGGGCATATTCCCCGCCGGGGAGGTCTCCACCTATAAGGACGGCAAACTGGTGGTGGACCGGCCTTGGGAAGAGGCGGCGATCAAACTGATCCGAAAGGCAGAGGTCCCGGTGGTGCCCATTTATTTCCATGCCAGGAACAGTCCATTGTTCTATACCCTTTCCAGGATAAACGACATGTTCCGGACAGCAAAATTGCCATCGGAGTTGACCTCCCAGCGAACCCGCCCCATCAAGGTCAGGATCGGACAGCCCATTTCGGTGGCCACCCAACAGGAGGAGGAGAGCCTGGAATCCTATACGGAACTGCTGCGAAGAAAGACCTACCTTTTGGCCAATGCCTTTGAAAAGGAACGGCTGTTGGACAAGGTCCCCACCTCCCTGAAGCTTCCCAAGGCCCCCAAAAAAATTGCGACGGCCGTCAGTGTCAAGGTTCTGGAAGAGGAAATTGAAATGTTGCGCAAAAAGGAATGTCGGGTCCTGCAGAGCAAGAATTATGAGGTCTTTCTGGCCAAGCAGCAGGACATGCCCTATTGTTTGAACGAGATCGGAAGGCAGAGGGAGGTCACCTTCAGGGCCGTAGGCGAAGGGACCAACAACGCCATCGACCTGGACAAGTTCGACACCTATTACCACCACCTCTTTCTGTGGGACGATGATGAAAAGACCATAGTGGGGGCCTATAGGATGGGCCTGGGCTCCGAAATCTTTGAAAAATACGGCATCGATGGATTTTACCTACAGGACCTCTTCCGTTTTGAGCCGGAGCTCTACGGTATGATGGCCAAGTCCATA
>CALDPL010000246.1 GCA_937911965.1 uncultured Allomuricauda sp.
TGGAAAGGGCCTGCATCCGGGTCTTGTCCCCCAGAATACTGCCCTTGGTCAAGCTGCTGCTGGGGTCAACGGCCAATACGGCCACCTTTTTTTCCCGTTGGGTCAGCGTGGTTCCCAAGGCTTCGATAAAGGAGCTTTTTCCGACCCCCGGCACCCCCGTTATGCCCATTCGGATGCTTTTGTTCGGGATGGACAGGCATTTTTCGATCAGGGAATTGGCCTTTTCAAAATGGGAGGGGTTGCTGCTCTCGATCAGGGTGATGGCCTTGGCCAGAACGGCCTTGTCCCCTTTGAGGATCCCCTCGATCAACTGTTCCGGGGAAAGTTCCCCGCTGCGAAGTGCCTTGATCTTGGAAATGGTGTCTGCGGCCGTGTTCTTTTTTTTTGCCAAGGTGCGATGGTCGTACAATTCAAGTCTAAAATAGGAAGTTTTTGTGGCATGGTCCCCAGGGAACCGGAAGCTTTTCCAAAATGGGGACCGGCATTTCACAAAAATTTAATGCCCGGCACCGACAACTTCCCGCAACTAATTGCTACCTTTTACCTTCAATGCCGCACCTCCTTGATCCCAAGGTCGTGCCAAAACCTTTAAATCTTACAACGATGAAGACAATTTTTGAAAGCAGTGCCACCAATACCGGAGGTCGGTCCGGACATGTACGTTCAGAGGACGGGGTGTTGGATTTTGATATTTCCATGCCCAATTCCAAAGGAAAACCCGTTGCGGGCTCCACCAATCCGGAAGAGCTGTTCGCCGCGGCCTATTCCACCTGCTTTGCCGGAGCCATACAGGCAGTGGCCAAGGAACATGGAGTGGAGGAACTTGGGGATTTCAGTGTGACGGCCACCATTTCCTTCAACAAGGAGGAAGAAGGGTTTTTCCTGGAGGCCACCCTGGATGCCTACCTGCCGACCGTGGACAAAAAAAAGGGAAAGGAACTGATCAATGCCGCCCACGAGGTTTGCCCCTACAGCAAGGCCACCAGGGACAACATCACCGTCCACTTGAACCTGATGTTGGACGAATGACCCGCTTCAATCCCTTGCAAACCGATCCCGTAGGCAACCGTCCACGGGATTTTTTTGTTAAAATTCATCTAAATCCCCATTGTTTTGCAACAAGGTGATTTTCGAATCGTCCCTTATAATGAACAACTAAAAGACCGAGCATAGAACCGACCTTGCTCCATATTGAATTGGTAGAAAAGTGCAGGGCCAACGACCGGCAGATGAGATTGTACCGACAGTACTGTGACGGTATGTTCGCTGTGGCCATGCGTTTTTTGAAAAGTGTCGATGATGCCGAGGATGTGGTACAGGAGTCCTTTATTAAGGCTTTTGTGTCCTTGGACCAATTCAGGGGCGAGGTGAGTTTCGGGGCCTGGTTGAAAAGAATCGTGATCAACAAGAGCATCGATTTCATAAAATCGAATCGAAGAATGACCGAGGAATTGGAAGAACGGCATATGATCATCAGCGATCGGGAGGATTGGACTGTCGACCGGGAGATTTCCCTAGATCGGGTCAGATCGGCCATAGAGGAACTGCCCGGGAAATACAGGTTCGTGGTACAATTGTTCTTGGTGGAGGGATACGACCACAGTGAGATATCCCAGATTCTGGGCATAACCGAGACCGCCTCGAGGACCCGATTGTTGCGGGGCAAGGCCCAAGTAAAGGACAAACTAATGGATTTGGAACATGGAAGTAGATCTTAGGGATAAATTTAAAGAGGAAAGGGAATGGCAGGGGGATTCCATGAGGGAAGGCCACCGAGGGCGTTTTCTTCAGAGATTGGAAAAGGAGCTCCCCACTGTGGTCGAAAAGAAAAAGGGGTTTTCCCTTGGCTGGAAAATTGCAGCCTCCCTTGCGGTACTCTTTGGCCTTACCCTCTATTTTACGTCCAATTCAGGAGAACCCGTCAAATTGGATCCCGTGGGGGACCCTGGAACCGACCCAATAACCAGGACCCTTTCCCTGGGAGACCTTTCCCCGGATTTCAAGAAAATCGAGACCTACTACACCACCAATATCAATCTGCAGCTTTCGGAGTTGTTGGCCGGAACGGACCATCGGGAGCTCGTCGAAAGCTACTTGGAACAACTGGGGGAACTCGATGCTGAATATCAACGACTCAACCTTGAGCTGAACCAATTGGGACCAAACGACCAGACCATTGGGGCCCTGGTGCGCAACCTGCAGATCAGGCTAGAACTTTTACAGCGGTTAAAATCAAGAATAGATCAATTAAAATCATCAAAAAATGAACAATCAACATCCGATATTATTTAAGGGGCTCTTCTTGTTGTTGCTGGGGTCCATGGCCCAGGCACAACAATCCCGGACCTATCTCGAGAGCTATGCCACCGACAAGGACACGGAATTGAACATCAATACCAGTCATGCCGACCTGGAGTTCGAGACCTGGGACAAGGACCTTGTGGAAATCACCGCAGTGGTGGAACTGGAAGGGGTCCCCGAAGAAGAGGCCGAGTCCTATTTCAAGCGGGACCTGATCCGGATCATGGGCAACAGCAAGGAAATCGAAATCAGTACCCAGGGGGGCGGCCCGTTCGCATTCTCCTTTAACGGAACGCATTTCGATTTTCCCGAACTTCCCCCCTTGGCCCATATCATGGAGGAAATCGAGATCCCGGCAATGCCCCAGCTGCACCTGCTCCCGGAACTGTCCGTGATGCCCGCCATGCCCCCAGTACCTCCCATGCCCAATGTGGAGTTTGATTACCGGGCCTATAAGAAGGACAAGGAAAAATATATGAAACAATGGAGGAAGGAATTCGACAAAAGCTTTGGGGAGGAGTATAAAAAGAAATTCGAGGCCTGGGGGGAACAAATGGAACAACGGGCCGAGCAGTGGCAGGAAAAAAGGGAAAAACTCGTGGAACAAAGGGAAGAGCTGCAAAGGGAGCGGGAACAAAGGCAGAAGGAACTGCGCGAGGAGCTCGACACCCAACGCAAGGAACAGATCCAGCGGCGGAAGGAACTGGCAAAGCAAAGGGCCGAGACCGGAAGCAAGCACAGTGCGCCCAATGTGTTCTATTTCTCCTCAGATGGGGAAAACAAGGAGTACAAGGTAAAGAAGCGCATCAAGATCAAGATGCCCAAATACCTGAAACTGAATCTGAACGTTCGCCACGGCGCGGTAAAATTGGCCAACAACACCAGGAACATCACTGCCAAACTGGCCTACGCAAGCCTATTGGCCTCCACAATCGATGGAACCGGGACTGTGATCCATGCCTCCTATTCCCCGGTATCGGTCCAACATTGGAACTTGGGCAAATTGGATACAAATTATTCCGATAAGGTCGATTTGGGGGAGGTGGGGGAGTTGGACCTGGATTCCAATGCCTCCAATGTGAGCATTGGAACCTTGGTCGACCGGGCGCAGCTTTTCAATCGTTTCGGCAGCCTGAGTATCGGTGCGGTTTCCAAGGGGTTCAGGGCCATTGAAATTTCGGTGGACAACGGGGAACTCGACCTCCAGCTCCCAAACGTCCCCTATGTCATAAGTTTGGAAGGTGACAATTCCGATTTTCAGTACCCCAAAACCCTTAAATTGGATTCCTCGACCAATCTTCTAAAAGGGCACCACATCAACAATAAGGGGGACAAGACCATATCCATCAGTTCCAAGTACTCCGAGGTGGTCCTGGTGGATTAAGGCAGTCCAAAAAGTCTCTTATCTAAATCATCGGGGGTCCTCCTTCAGGTAGGATTTGATATCGTCCTTTAGGGAATTCAGCCGGGGAATGGAAACATTTTGGATAAAGGGATTGTCGGGATTGTTCTTTTCAAAATCCTGGTGGTACTCTTCGGCCATGTAGAATTTTTCAAAGGCCTTTACTTCGGTGACTATGGGCCTGTCGTACACTTTTTCGGCCTCCAATCGGGCAATTTGGTCCAGAATGATCTGTTTTTGCCTTTCATTTTTATAAAAGGCAATGGAACGGTATTGGGTCCCCCGGTCCGGTCCCTGTCGGTTCAGGGTCGTGGGATCGTGGGAGCCGAAGAAGACTTCCACCAATTGGGCAAAACCGATCACATCCGGGTCGTACAGCACTTCCACCGTCTCCGCATGGTCCGTTCTTCCATAGGCGACTTCCTCATAGGTCGGGTCCTTGGTACTTCCCCCACTATAGCCCGAATGGACCTCCTTGACGCCCTTTACCCGTTCGTAGATGGCCTCGACGCACCAAAAACAGCCACTGGCGAAATAAGCGGTTTCATAGCCCTGGGCGGAATGTTGCACTAGGGAGGCACTTTGCTCGGAATCGCCCTGTTCCCCGGGAAGTTCCGCTGGGGTCTTGGTTCGGCAATTGAGGGATAAAATGGCCAGAAATAACAATAATGGGATCTTCACCTTATTTTTTTGAGATTCAAGTTAAGAAGCTTTGAAGGGAATCCATCAAAAGGTAGGGAAAAAATAGGGGATTTTAACTTTTTTTTGGATTGGTCCCCATGGAAAAAACCCAAGATTCCCTAAAAATATTGTCGAGCTGTTGATTTTCCTTTCGTTTGCACAAGCTTTTTAACCAAGGTGTTAGCTGGACACCTCTGAGAAAGATCGATGAAATGCAGCTGTGGTCGGCCGCCTGTTTTTTGACTTCAAAACGTTCGTCGAGGATTGGGCACGCTTTGCCCAAGAAAAGTTTGTACACCGAAAAAATAGGCTGCTTTGGCGAGGGAAATCCTCCCTTGGGGAAACCCAATTTAATTTTACTCCCATCAAACAAACAAAGAACCATGAAAACACTTGTCACCCTTATCTCCCTAACCTTCTTCGGAATCATGGCCCAAGCCCAGGAAGTCGCCGTGGAACCGAAGGCCGATGGGATTGTCATGGGGATAAAAACCGACCTTTTGAAGGAACAGGTCAGAAAGGACAGGCAAATCACCAGATTGTACAAATTCAAGAACTCCAGGGTAAAGAAGGCCCTGTCCTTCACCACCAAAAACAATTCGTCCAAATTGGCTTAAAGCCCTATGGGTGTGTTACTTCCCCTTTTTCCATTTTTGATCCTCGCCTATGTGGTGGCCCATATGGCCTTTGCTTTCAGGCGCAGACGACCCTGATCCAAGCTCGGGATGCCCGAAATTTGTTTTGGTTCAGTCCACAGAATTGAATTCCTCCACGATTTCCTCGAACTCGATGCGGTAATAGGTGCCCTTTTTCTCCGATTCCCGTTTGATGGAGCCCCGAAGTTGGCGGCTGAGGTTGTAGATCAACTTTAGGCCCAGGGAATTGGAAGTTTTCGGACTGACCTCCTGTGGATAGCCAATTCCGTTGTCCCCAAGATAGAGTTCGTAACGATTTTCCCCGATTTTTTTGACGGACACCAGGATTTTCCCATTATAGTCCTCGGTAATGCCGTATTTAAGGGCATTGGTGATGGTTTCGTTGATTATGAGCCCTAAGGGGATCACCGTGTCTATGCTGAGGTTCAGGTCTTCGATATCCAATTGGACCTTTACCCTGTCGTTGCTCCCCCGTACCGAGCGCACCAAATAATCACACAATTCCTGCACATAGGGCCTGAGTTCGATCTTGGAAAGGTAGTCGTCCCTTTTGTAGAGCATTTCATGGACCATGGCCATGGAGACCACCCGGTTCTGGCTGCTTTTGATGATACCACTTATTTTGTCATCGGAAATGGCGCGTGCCTGTAAGCTCAAGAGGCTGGATACCGTCTGAAGGTTGTTCTTGACCCTGTGGTGGACCTCCTTGAGCAGGGTCTCCTTTTCCTCAATGCGTTTTTGCACCTCATTTCGTGATTCATAGAGCTTGTGGTGGGCCTTGAGGAGGTTTCTGCCGAATACCCCCCCGAGCAGGTATACCGCAAAGGAGATGGAGAGAAAGGCGAACCAGGGCCTCATTTCCAAGGGGACCGTATTTGACGAGATCTTAAAATCTCCCATTTCATATAAAAACAACAGGGCCACCACCACCAAATTGATGATAAGGTATAATTGTCCGAACACCCTGGTGCTCACATAGCCCGCGAACACAATGATTGCCAGGACAAAAATAAAGGGACTTTGTATCCCCCCGCTGAAGAGGGTGACCACAACGGCCGAGATCATGGACAATATGGAGGCCGTATTATAGGTGAACAACAAATTTTTATGGCTTTGGAACATCAGGGTGTTCACAAAGTTGAGAAAGGCGTAAACGATAAAGGTATAGGGAATCACCCCTTCTATGTCCAGGAAGAAAAAGCAAATAACACCCAGGATGGCAGCAATGAGGGAGGAGCTGTAATTTACCTTGAGTATCAGTGCGGTCTTGTCCTGTAAACGGTATGTATCCTTAGCAGGATTTTTTTTCATGTGTTTCACCAAAATTGTGTCATCCACTGCCTATAAGTACAAGATTTAACTGCCAAGGTTGGTATAGGTAAGGAATGGGGCCCGATGGATGTATATCTAAAAATGTTTTTAGGGTGAACTACCCACCCACGGCGTAGCCGATGGGTTGGGCTTCTGATTTCACAGACCTACGCTTCTTTTCAGAAGTCTTATTTGGGTCTCCATCAGTGTACTCGACCGTCCCGGCCGAGATATTTTTCAAACCTTCTTTTAGGATATTTCTACTCGCATTTATATCTCTGTCGTGTACCACACCACAAGAATCACAAGTCCATTCCCTATCTGAAAGTTTTAATTCTTGATTTATCCAACCACAATCCCCACAAGTTTTACTTGATGGATAGGAACGATTGACTTTAACAAGTTCTTTTCCATACCAATCACATTTATATTGAAGCAATATTACAAAATTACCCCAACATGCATCGGCAATATGTTTTGATAATTTGTGGTTTTTGAACATACCTTTAACATTTAAGTCCTCTACTGATATTAAATCATATTGATTGACCAATTGATGAGAAACTTTGTGTAAGGTATCCAATCTACAACTTGCGATTTTCTCGTGAATCTTGGCAACTTTGAGTTTTTGTTTTTCAAACCCATTACTGCCTTTTTGTTTACGGGATAAGTGCTGTTGTGCTTTCTTTAATTGTTTTGCATATTTCTTTGTGTGCTTATTGTTTTTATACTTTTTCCCATCCGATGTTATTACAAAATCCTTTAGACCAAGGTCTATTCCAATTTGTTTGCCGGTTTTGGGCAATTGTTCTATTTCCTGTTCTGTAAATATAGAAACAAAGTATTTGCCCGTTGGTGTTTTGGTAATGGACATCTTACCAATTTTCCCCCTAACATCACGGTGCAACTTTACTTTAATCTCTTCTTTAAATTTAGGTATATGTATCTTGTTGTCTGTCAGTGTTCCAAATTGAGGTATGGTAAATGTACTCTTATGTTTCCTTGATTTGAATTTAGGAAACTGGGCATTGCCTCTAAAAAAGTTTAAAAATGCAGAATCCAAGGAGCGTAAAGCAAATTGAAGCGACTGACTATTAACTTCCTTTAACCACTTTGTTTCTTCTTCCTTTTTGAGTTTTGTCAGAGCGGCGGCTTGTTCATGGTAATTGTCAGACTTTTTATTCGCTTGATACTGTTCTTTACGTTCATTTAAAAAATGATTATAGACATAGCGAGTACAACCAAAGTGCTTTGCAAGAAGGGTTTCTTGCTCTGCTGTTGGATATATTCTAAATTTATAGGTCTTATTCATCATTTTCATCACTTACTATACATCAAAACTTATGCCAAAATACCGTTTTATGTAAATTTGTCATGATATGTCTCACCACATCAGTACAGATCGCTCAAAACACTACTTAAAATGGCATTTAATTTTGGTTGCCAAGTATCGTGGAAATATCTTGGTTGGTCAGTTAAATGATGATTTAAAGTCTGTCTTTCAATCCATAGCCGATAATCCGGATTTTGAAATTGAGGTGTTTGAATCAGATGTCAACCATATTCATTTTCTTATTCGCCACATACCTCGTTTGTCCATCGCTCAAATTGTTCGTAGATTGAAGCAAGAATCCACACATCAGTTATGGTTACAACATCGTTCAACACTTCGTCGGTATTATTGGTATCGTAAAATTTTGTGTCCGGATGGGTACTTCGCTTGTTCTATCGGTGAGGCTTCAGCATCAGTGGGTTTTACGCTCCGCCATATAAAAAAAATGACAGCCCCAAAAACCGCTGTCACTTTTTATATCACATTCAATCCTGGTCAATCCTCGACCAACACCCATTCCCCTTTTTCGATCAGGGGTTCGGCCTGTTTGTATTTTACGCTCTTGCTCTCCCCGGACATGATATTTTTGATGGTGACCCTGTCGTTCCTACCAATTTTCGGCTTTTCCCTGACCACGGTCTCGGTCAACTGCTGTCTTTGGCCCTGGGTCTGTCCAGCAGCCCTGCTGCGGGCGGAAAGTTCATCACTGTTGGGGATTTCCTCCTTGGAGGTCTGAAGCTTCTCCTTGGGCCTGCTCACGGTCCTGGCCTCCTGGATTTCGTTGCTGTTCTGGGACGGAAGTTCCCCTTTGAAGAGGAAGGAAATCACTTCCTTGTTCACCTTGTCGATCATTTCCTTGAAGAGTTCAAAAGCCTCGAACTTATAAATCAATAGCGGGTCCTTTTGTTCGTGAACGGCCAATTGGACGGATTGTTTCAGTTCGTCCATTTTGCGCAAATGGGTCTTCCAGGAGTCATCGATAATGGCCAGGGAGATGTTTTTCTCAAAATCCGTGATCAATTGCTTGCCCTCACTGCGGTAGGCCTTTTCCAGATTGGTGACCACGTTCAGGGTCTTGATCCCATCGGTAAAGGGAACCACGATCCGTTCAAAGGAATTGGATTGGTCCTCGTGTACCCTTTTGATGACCTGGAAGGCCATCGCCGCGGAGCGCTCCATCTTGTCCAGGTAAAACTCATAGGCCGCCTTATAGACCAAATTGGCCAATTCCTGCACCCCCATCCTCTTGAACTCGTCCTCTGTGACGGGTGCGGTAATGGAGAAGAATTTGATGAGTTCGAACTCAAAGTTCTTATAATCGTCGGCCAATTTGTTGGTCTCTACCAACAGTTCGCTGGTATCGTAGATCATATTGGCAATATCCACCTTGAGCCTTTCCCCTTGGAGGGCGTGTCTTCTTCTTTTGTAGACCACCTCCCGTTGGGCATTCATGACATCATCGTATTCCAAAAGGCGCTTACGGATCCCAAAGTTGTTCTCCTCCACCTTTTTCTGGGCGCGTTCAATGGAACGGGTCATCATGGAATGCTGGATCACCTCGCCATCCTCCAAGCCCATACGGTCCATCATTTTTGCAACTCGGTCCGAGCCGAACAAACGCATGAGGTTATCCTCCAGGGAAACATAGAATTGTGAGCTTCCCGGATCGCCCTGTCGGCCGGAACGGCCCCTGAGCTGTCGGTCCACCCTTCTGGAATCATGGCGTTCCGTGCCTATGATGGCCAATCCCCCGGCTTCCTTGACCTCAGGGGACAATTTGATGTCCGTACCCCTACCGGCCATGTTGGTCGCTATGGTCACGATACCGGATTTCCCGGCCTCGGCCACGATATCCGCCTCCTTCTTGTGGAGTTTTGCGTTCAGCACATTGTGGGGAACCTTTCGAACGCTGAGCAATTTGGACAGCAATTCGGAAATCTCCACTGAGGTCGTACCGATAAGTACCGGCCTGCCCGCTTGGGAGAGTTTGGTGACCTCCTCGATGATGGCATTGTATTTTTCCCTTTTGGTCTTGTAGATCAAATCGTTCCTGTCATCCCGTGCAATGGGCCTGTTGGTGGGAATCTCCATGACATCCAATTTGTAGATTTCCCAGAATTCCCCCGCTTCGGTAATGGCCGTACCGGTCATACCGGCCAGCTTTTTGTACATCCTGAAGTAATTTTGCAGGGTAATGGTGGCAAAGGTCTGGGTCATGGCCTCGATCTTGACGCGCTCCTTGGCCTCGATGGCCTGGTGGAGTCCGTCCGAATACCGTCTGCCGTCCATGATACGGCCCGTTTGCTCGTCCACGATCATGACCTTGTTGTCGATCACCACGTATTCCACGTCCTTTTCAAAAAGGGTATAGGCTTTCAGCAGCTGGGTCATGGTATGGATCCTTTCGCTTTTGACGGAAAAATCCTTGAAGAGCTCTTCCTTGAGTTGGGCCTCCTTCTCGATATCCAAGCCCTGTTGTTCGATCTTGGCGATCTCACTGCCAATGTCCGGCATGACAAAGAAATCCCGGTCCTCGTCCCCTGAGATATAATCGACCCCTTTATCGGTCAACTCGATCTGGTTGTTCTTTTCATCGATCACAAACAACAGGTCCGCATCCACTTTGGGCATTTCCCTGTTGTTGTCCTGCATATAGAAGTTCTCTGTTTTTTGGAGCAGTTGTTTCACCCCCTCTTCACTCAAGAACTTGATCAGGGCCTTGTTCTTCGGAAGCCCGCGGTGTACCCGGAGCAGGAGAAACCCTCCTTCCTTGCTATCCCCGGCGGCGATCAATTTTTTGGCCTCGGCCAGGACCCCGGTCAAATGCTGTCGCTGTTTGTTCACGATATCGGCCACCTTTGGGCTGAGTTCGTTGAATTCATGTCGATCGCCCTCGGGCACCGGCCCCGAGATGATCAAGGGGGTACGCGCATCGTCCACAAGGACGGAATCCACCTCATCCACAAT
>CALDPL010000247.1 GCA_937911965.1 uncultured Allomuricauda sp.
TTCCAGGCTGTCCAGCCTCTCCAGATTGTTGACCAGGGCCGTCCCGACCTCAGCTGCATTGTGGCTGAGCAGATGGTCCGCCAGCAGCGGGTGCAGGCGGTAGTGCCGTTCGAGTTCCTGCAGGAAGCCGGCCTGGACGAGTTCAGTGGTTGCGGCAGTACCGGCATTGTGCTCAAGCGTCAGGGCGGAAGCCAGGAACAGCGCCTCCTGCCAGGCGGCGCCACTCACACTGCGTTTCAGGGCCACGTGCAGAGGACCCTCCGGTTGGGCGCCTGTCAGCAGCAGGAAGTGCAGCAGCAGCGGCCAGCCGTTGGTCTGCTGCCAGTCTGCGGGCAGCGGCCCGCCACTTTTCAGGCTGGCGGCAAGCGCTTCCGCTTCGCTCTGAGTGAAGGCAAGCTGCGCCGGCCCCAGTTCGTGCAACCTGCCCCGGGTCTTGAGGCGCAGCAGCTCCGGTTCCTGCAGTGCCGACCTGCTGGCCAGCAGGATCAGGCTGCCGCGGATGCCGCGCAGGAGAGGCTCCAAATCCTCGTCGCCCTGCAGGTCCTCGATCACGAGCAGCGTTGGCATGAGTTCCAGCTCTTCCAGGATGACCGGCCAGGGGACATCTTGCGGCAGGTTGAGGACGCTGGCCACTACCTGTTGCACGGGCCCGCCGACCAGCGCGGTCCACAGCACCCGCCAGCCTTCGACTTCCAGGTATTCAGCCCACTGGGCTGCCAGGATGCTCTTGCCGTAGCCGAGGGGCGCATGCAGCCACACGACATGTCCGGGTGAATCCGGCAGCATCCGCAACAGCCGTTCCCTATAAACATGCCGCTCCGTCAGACCGGACAGAGGGCGTGCCTGCAACATCCTGCCTGATTCTACAGTCTCCCTTCCCGGCAGAAAGCCTGGCGTACCACTGATTGCAGGCCCGGACAGCAGTCTTCCGCCGGCTGATGCCTGATAATCACGGCATGACCAGAGTCGTGGGGTACAGGGACGTCCAAGCATGAAATGGGAAGACAGAGGAAAGAGCCGCAACGTGCAGGACCGCCGTGGCCGGAGAGGGCATGTGGGTGCCCCAGCAGCTGCCCGAAATCGCAGGCCCCCTGCGCGAGGCTGGGCTGCGGCTGGCCCCGGAGCAGCTGGCCGACCTGACCGGCGACCCGATGGGCGCGGTGGTGTCGCTGGGCGGCTGCACCGCCAGCTTCGTCTCGCCCGGCGGGCTGGTGGCCACCAACCACCACTGCGCCTACGGCGCGATCCAGCTCAATTCGACGCCGGAAAACAACCTGATGCAGGCCGGTTTCTACGCCCCGGAGCAGGGCGCCGAGCTCAGCGCCGGGCCCAATGCGCGCATCTTCGTGCTCGACACGATCCGCGACGTCACTTTCCAGGTGCAGAACGCGATCGCCGCCGCGCCGGACCCGATCGGCCGCGCGCGCGCGCTGGAGTTCATCGAAAAGCGCCTGGTCGCCGACTGCGAACACGAAGACGGCTACAGCTGCCGCCTGTACAGCTTCTCCGGCGGCAACGAGTACCGGCTGTTCCGCAACCTGGAGATCCGCGACGTGCGGCTGGTATACGCGCCGCCGGGCGGGATCGGCAACTTCGGCGGCGAGGTCGACAACTGGATGTGGCCGCGGCATACCGGCGATTTCGCCTTCTACCGTGCCTATGTCGGGCCGGACGGCAAGCCGGCCGACCATGCCGAAGAGAACGTGCCGTACGAGCCGCGCCACTGGCTGCGTTTCTCCGACAGGCCGCTGCGAGACGGCGATTTCGTGATGGCCGCCGGCTATCCGGGGCGCACCAACCGCTACGCGCTGGTGGCAGAGTTCGAGCAGACCGAGCAGTGGACGTATCCGATCATCAGCCGCCACTACAAGGCGCTGATCGAGCTGGTCGAGGCCCAGGGCCGCGAAAACCCGGAGATCGCGGTCCGCTACGCCGCCACCATGGGCGGCTGGCGCAACACCTCCAAGAACTACGACGGCCAACTGGAGGGTTTCGCCCGCATCGACGCCGCGGCGCGCAAGAGCGCCGAGGAAGCCGCGGTGCTCGAGTGGCTCAATGCGCAGGGCGAATCTGGCCGGCAGGCGCTCGACGCCTACGCCGAGCTGGTGGAGATTGCCGGCGAGGCTGCGGTGATGGTGGAGACCTGGAAGCAGCAGATGGATGCGGTGGAGCTGACCCCCGCCCAAAAGGAAGCCGTGGAATCCCTGCGTAAGTTCAACCTTTTGGCCTTTAGAACGAACCAGGACAATATGCCCGAATACGAACTGGAAAAGGAAAAGGTAAATCAGATCCTCAAAGGGGACGAGTTTGTGGAACTCATGAAAATCAAGTCAAAATACGGCAACGGGGTCATCAAGTACCTTGGGGACGAGGATGCCATAGATGAAGTGATCATCTTCGGGGATCAGGACAGCAAAGGTTTTGCCTTGATAAGGGTTCTTGGAAATGACATGAACCCCGCCCATATCATGGAATTGATGCAGGCCATACAAAAATCAGATTACAAAGGGGAGGGCCTGGGAGAAATCGGGGAATTCCTCAAGGGATAGGAACCGATTCAAGTTCTAAGGATACAGGGTGGCGAATGCCACCCTTTTTTTGCGCTTAAGGCCACAGCATTACCGTCCCAATGAACTTGTAATCCACTGGCTTGCACTTTCCCCGGTCAAATTCCGGTATAGTTTTCGGGGCTGATCTGTTTCAACTCCTTTTTGATCGCATCCGACACTTCCAAGGTGTCGATAAATTCAGAAATGGAATTTTGGTCGATTTTTTCATGGGTACGGGTCAGTCCCTTAAGGGCCTCATAGGGCTGGGGATAGCCTTCCCTGCGGAGAATGGTCTGTATGGCCTCGGCCACCACGGCCCAATTGTCCTCCAAGTCCCTTTCAAATTTATCAAGGTTCAATACCAGTTTGTCCAAGCCCTTCAAGGTGGATTGAAACCCGATCAGGGTGTGGGCAAAGGGAACCCCGACGTTCCTGAGCACCGTGCTGTCGGTCAGGTCACGCTGCATACGGGATATGGGAAGTTTGGAGGAAAGGTGTTCAAAGATGGCATTGGCCAGGCCCAAATTCCCTTCGGAGTTTTCAAAATCAATGGGGTTTACCTTATGGGGCATGGCCGAAGAGCCCACTTCTCCCTCTTTTATCCTTTGTTTGAAATAATCCATGGACACATAGGTCCAGATATCCCGGTCCAGATCTATTAGGATGGTATTGATGCGCTTCAGGCCGTCAAAAAGGGCGGCCATATGGTCGTAATGTTCTATTTGGGTGGTGGGAAAGGAATGGTGCAGGCCCAGTTTTTCCTGGACGAACCCTTGGCCAAAGGCCTTCCAATCCACTTTCGGATAGGCCACCTTATGGGCATTGTAGTTGCCTGTGGCCCCCCCGAATTTGGCGGCACTCGGAATGTCGTTCAACAGGTCGAACTGTTGTGTAAGACGTTCCACAAAGACCCCTATTTCTTTTCCCAATCGGGTAGGGGAGGCCGGTTGTCCGTGGGTCCTGGCCAACATGGGAACGTCCTTCCATTCCTTGGAAAGTTCTTTCAGTTTTTCGAACAGTTCAAAATATAGGGGCAGGTAAACATTGCCCAGGGCCTCCTTTATGGAAAGGGGGATGGCCGTATTGTTGATGTCCTGTGAAGTCAGGCCAAAGTGGATGAATTCCTTGTATTTTTCAAGGCCCAAGGCATCGAACTTATCCTTGATGAAGTATTCCACGGCCTTGACATCGTGGTTGGTGGTACGTTCGATTTCCTTGATCTGCCCGGCATCCCCGGGGGTGAATTCCCCATATATTTTTTGAAGCTCGGGGAACAAGCCTTTGTCCACACCCTCCAATTGGGGCAAGGGAAGTTCACAAAGGGCGATGAAATATTCGATTTCCACCCTAAGGCGGTACCTGATCAGGGCCTCTTCCGAAAAGTAATCCCCCAGCTTCTCTACTTTGTCCCTATAACGGCCGTCAACGGGCGAAATGGCATTCAATTGGGTCAATGGCATGTCCAAGAAATTTTGAAAGCATCAAAGATACTTAAACCCATGCAGTTTAAGGGTCTGATCGGGACAACATCTCCAAGGTTTTTTTGGCCCTGTTCCGGTAACCGCTGCTCCCCTTGGCCATGGATGCTTCCAGGATCGCCCGCAATTCGGGACGGACCCAGTCAAACTTGCTTCCCAGATGGTACAGGCAGCTCATGGCAAAGACCTTTGGGGCCATGTTCATGGGGGAGATCAACCAGTCGAAACAAACCGTCATGATCCGTTCCAATTGGACATCGCTTATTGCCCCTACAAAGCGTAGCTCCTTCTTTTCAAAGTATGCATGGCAGAGCATTTCACAGACATGGGCCAGGGGACGGATACAGGATTCATTTTTCAGCATGGCCAACAGTACCGTAAACCGCTCCATATGGGGGAGGATATATTCAAGCTTCCTGCGCAACAAATGGTCCAGGACCCAACTGCCATAAAAGTTCCCTTCTTCGTCCCCGTGGGCTATTTCTTCGATAAGGTCCTTGATCAGTCCGGGATGGTCCATAAGTTGTCCGACCAGGAGGTCCACCTCGGACCTTGTAATCCCTTTGGAATCCAACCAAACCCTCAATTCGGCCGGGGTCATACCCCTTCCAATAGTGAATCCACAAGTTCGGGCACCCCCTCGGCGGCCGTTTTGGCGATCAGATGGAGCTGATTGAAATCCGACGCCCCTACACTGGGCCTGGGATCGACGAAATGGATGGGGGTGGAAGGCCCCACATAATGGATCAGGTTGGCCGCTGGATACACCTGCATGGAGGTGCCGATGACGATCAGGATATCGGCCTGTTGGGTCAGTTCGGCAGCCAATTCCAAAAGGGGCACCATTTCCCCGAACCAGACAATATGTGGGCGCAATTGATGCCCGTTCCCATCCAGGTCCCCGAGCCTGAGGTCCCCTTGCCAATCCAAAATGAGTTCCTCATCCACGGTACTCCTGGCCTTGAGAAGTTCGCCATGCAGGTGGATGACCCTGGAGCTTCCGGCTTTCTCGTGCAGATTGTCCACATTCTGGGTCAGGATGGATACATCATAATGCTGTTCCAAGCGCACCAAGGCCTTATGGCCCGCGTTGGGGGAGGCCTCCAACAACTGCCTGCGCCTTTGGTTGTAAAACTCCAATACCAGTTCGGGGTCCTTTGCAAAGCCTTGGGGGGATGCCACTTCCATGACATCATGGCCCTCCCAAAGGCCATCGGCGTCCCTAAAGGTCTTCAGACCGCTATCGGCCGACATGCCGGCTCCGGTCAAGACCACTATTTTTTTCTTTCCCATTCGTCAGGTTTTTTCGGTCCTTATGCGAATCGGTTCCAAAAATAACATTTTCATTTTTTCCTATCTTGTTCCCATGTTTGACCACCAATTGTTGGAATATTTGGAAACCTACCTTACCGAGGATCGCAAAGGGCGATTCCTGGAGGTTCTGGCACAGCGGACCAAATACATCACCGTGGCCTTGGAGGATGTGTTCCAAATGCACAATACCAGTGCCATCATCCGCTCCTGTGATGTGTTCGGGCTGCAGGAAATGCACGTGGTCGAGGACCGTTTTGCCCAAGGCCTGGACAAGAATATAGCCATGGGTGCGGAAAAATGGGTGGATGTCCATCGCTATGGCAATTCAGGGGAATGCCTGGATGGGCTCAAGAAAAGGGGATATCGGATCGTGGCCGCCACGCCCCACAAGGATTCCATACCCTTGCAGGAATTTTACCCCATGGAAAAGACCGCCGTGTTCTTCGGAACCGAAAAGGAAGGCTTGAGCGAGGAGGTCATGCAGCGGGCCGATGGCCAGTTGAACATCCCCATGCTCGGTTTCTCGGAAAGCTTGAACGTTTCGGTATCGGCCGCAATCATCCTACAGGACCTGGCCCAAAAACTAAGGGCCTCCAATGTGGAGTGGATGCTGTCCGATCAAGAAATCCTTGAAAAGCGATTGGATTGGACCAAGAAATCCATCAAAAACGTAAAGGGAATCATCAAGAGATATCGCTCCAATTAAGGAATAATTGTAAATTTAAAATCGTTTCCTTTAAACAAAGAACATGACCCTAGTCGGTATTTTTTGTGGCATTGCTTTCGCGATCGCAGTTCTCGCCCTGGCCACTCCCAAGCATTTTGACATTTCACGTTCCATTGTGATCGACCGGCCCTTGGACGAGGTCTTTGAGGACCTGAGGTACTTGAAAAGACAAAACCAGTGGTCCCCGTGGGCCAGAAGGGATCCCCAAATGGAGGAGCGCTTCAGCGGGACGGATGGACAGGTCGGTGCCACCAATTATTGGAAGGGCAACAAAGAGGTCGGGGAAGGGGAGCAGGAGATTACCAAAATCATTGATGGGAAACGCATCGAGTCCGAGCTCCGTTTTTTAAAACCCTTTAAATCCACATCCACCGCCTATTTGCTCACCGAGGCGATCGACCCCGGCAGTACCCGGGTGCGCTGGGGGTTTTCGGGGAAGAACGGATTTCCGATGAATTTTGTGATGCTGCTGATGAAAAAGACCATGGGCAGGGATTTTGAGCAGGGTCTGGACCGATTGAAAGATCGACTTGAAAATTCCTGAGTATCCGTTCAGTCCTTGAGTTCCAAAAGGGCGATATCAAATTCATTGTCCAGGTTCACCCTGCCGTTGGCCACGGTGACCTCGGTACCCGAATAAGTGTCGTACAATGTGGTGCCATCCCCAAAAAATCCTTTGACCCACAGGGACTTTTTGCCCTTGGGCAGGTCCAGTCCCACCACCACCTTATCCCTATAATCACCGTCGACATAGGTTCTGGAGAACACATAGGGGGACTTGGCCAATATCTGGTGCTTCCCGGCCCCGACGGCAGGATGGTCCCTTCTGAACCTCCCCAGTTTTTGCCAATGTTCGTGCAGGTGTTGGATTTCCGGGACACTGTCCAGGGCTTGCCAGTTCATGGGGGAACGCAGGTTGGCATCCCCTTGGGCCCCTTCCACCTTAAGGGGCCTTGAGGTTTCATCCCCATAATATACTTGGGAGGCCCCGGGGGTCAATAACAGGACATTGGCCGCGCGATATGCGTTTTTCCTTTCGGGGTCATAGGGATTGCCATCATCGTGGGAACTCAGGTAATTCAGCACGCTCTTGTCCTTGAGTTTGGTGTGCAGGAGGTTGCTGTATTTCTTGAAGATGGATTCATAGGCCATATCGGCCTCCCCCTTCAATTCAAAATTGATGAGGCTCTTGAACCCATGGTCAAAATAGTCCACTTTTTTATCGCCAAAATCATAATTGCGTCCCCCTGATATTCCATATCCATAGACCTCCCCGACCAAATAGAAGGGATTGTCGTCCAGTACCCGGTCCTGGTGTTTTTTCTTCCACATCGCAAAGGCGTGATCGGCCTCCACCCGGAGTTCGTCCCAAACATCTTCGTTCACGTGCTTTGCGGTATCCACACGGAACCCGTCCACGCCGTAATCATAGATATAGTCGATCAGCCATTTGATGATATAGTAACGCGGTGCCCTCGGATATCCGGTGCGTTCAAAAAAGAGGTTGAGCTCGTCCAGTTCCTTGCTCAATCGGTCCTCTTCCTTCCATTTGGCCAGAAGGGCATCGGGGAGTTCGACCGCTTCAACGGACTCGGAGAGGATATCCGGCAGGTTCCTTACCAGTGTACATGCCGTTGTATTTTCATAGGAGGTGTAATCGCATGGCGGGCCGGTCCTTACCCAATCCTCCGGCCAGACCTCATCCAGTTCGGTCACGGGCCCCGTATGGTTCAGGACCACATCCAACAGCACCCGGATTCCCTTGCTATGGGCAGCTTCCACCAAATGGGCCAAATCCTCCTTGGTTCCGAAGTTTGGGTCGATGGCGGTCCAATCCTTGGTCCAATACCCATGGAACCCATAGGTGGCCCCGGTACCCTCATCCACGGATCCGTGGATCTGTTCCACCACCGGGTTCATCCATATGGCATTGATGCCCAGGTCCGTAAAATAGCCTTCCTCGATCTTCTTGGTGATCCCCTGGAGGTCGCCCCCCTCAAATCCCCGCAGTACGGCAGTGGAGTCTCTCCTTTCAAAATTCAGGTCGTTTTCGGGATTGGCATTGTAAAAACGGTCCGTCAACAAAAAATAGACATTGGCCCCTTCCCATTTGAAGGGAATCTTTCTCAGCTGGGGTGTGGGCTGGACTACCTGTGGATCCCCTGCTTGTTTTTGGACCTCTTTACACCCAAAAAAAAGAGGAATGGCGAACAGGACAACAAGTAGCTTTTTCATGCAGGATTATTTTGCATAAAGCTAAAAAATGAATGTGGGATACTAAAATTTTATTTGGGGATTCCCGTTCCCTTGACCGAAATCCAAAAAGGGGGAATTTACCGATTTCTGTTCAGCACCCTATATTCCTCATAGCAACTGGAAATGGCATCCAAGATCTGGAGGTCGTTGGCCGTCTGGATAAAGGTTCTGGAATAGTTGCAATTGTTCAGGATGTCCTCGATGTCCACCTTTTCAAGCTGCAGCAGTTCGGTGAGCGTTTCCCGGTCAAATTTTGATGCCAGCAGGTCCCTGATTTCATTTTCCTCCTTTACCAGTTGCAGTTTTCGGAGCTGCTTTGGCTTTTTTCCAAAGAGATTGCGCAACAGATCGGCTGGATTGAGAATCGCCCCCAAGACCTTGGTCACGGCGGACGGACTTTTGTTTCCGGCCTCGTAACTGGTGGGAAGCCCAGAAATACTGTACTGGGGGTTGGTGTTTATGGGAAGGTTTTTGACGTCGATTTCCAAATAGCCCGTGAGTTGGTAGGGCCTTACAATGACCTCTTCCAGGGCATAGGCCAGTTCGGTGAGGGACACCTTGGTGTTCCCAAACCGAAACATATCGTTGGTGACCCTAACCTTTTGGGTCTTGAACCCCAAATAGGAAAAATAAAGGGTATCGTTCACCTGGGCGGGGATGGTAAATTCTCCTTTTTGGTTCGTGATGGTTCCCTTGACCTGGTTCAGGTTTATTACGTGGACGCTTTCCAAGGGAAGTTCCGTCTGTGCGTTTATCACTGTTGCGGTAAGCTCCCCGGCCTCAGATCCATTGTCGGGGTCCTGGGCTAGGCCGTAGAGGGAAACAAGGGTGAAAAGTGTAAATAATATTCTTCTCATGTAGGCTTTGTGCGATAAAAATACGAAACAAAGGAAAATCTTCCGAACCCCCTACCTTTTAATATAGAATTAACGGGGATTGCACCTGTTATGGGCAAAACCCGATGGTCGAAGGCCCTTGGTCTCAATAAAAACCGGCCCTTCGTTTTCCTCCTTTATTTCCGAATCCCCCTTTTTTGCCTCCTTTGAAGGATTTGTGGTCGCCTCCTTTGCGATGGCCCCTTTTTTTGCCATCCCTTTTTCGACCTCCCTTGCCTGAGGGGGTTTCGGGGTTTTTCGAAACTTCGACATTGATGAATCGACCGTCCACCTTGAAATCGGTAAAGGTCTGAAGGATCAGCTCGGTGAGCTGGGAATCCGTATTGAAAAAGGAAAAACTGTCCTTGGTGTCCACATTGTATATGTCCTCCTTTTCCAAGTTCAGGGTATCCCGGAGAAAATCCTTGAGGTTCATCCAGTCATAGCCGTCCCGTTCCCCGATATTGATGAAGTAGCGCACGCTTCCATTTTTGGAAGGGGCGGCACCTCCCTTTTTGCCCGCTGTATCGCCGGCACTGTCCCTTTCCGAGGTGTTGAGGTCCCTGGACCTGCTGTAATAGTTGAAGAACTGGGTGAACTCCACGGAAACCATTTTCTTGATGAGCTCTTCCCGATCGATTCCGTCCAATACCTTGTTGATGGCGGGTAGGTAGGGGTCAATGTCCTTGTTGACCTCGGTTTCCTTGATCTTGTTGGCCAAATGGTAGAGCTGGATCTCGCAGATCTCCATGCCGGAAGGAATCTTCTTGGCTTCAAAGGCCTGCTTGACAATGTTTTCGATGGTTTTGATCTTCCTGAGTTCCGAACGGGTGACGATCACCATGGAGATTCCGGATTTTCCGGCCCTCCCGGTACGTCCACTGCGGTGGGTATAGGTCTCGATCTCATCGGGCAATTGGTAGTTGATCACGTGGGTGATGTCGTCCACGTCAATGCCCCGGGCCGCCACATCGGTGGCCACCAACATCTGTACCTGTTTTTTCCTGAAGGAGTTCATCACCATGTCCCTCTGGTTCTGGCTCAGGTCCCCGTGCAGGGCCCCGGCGTTGTACCCGTCCTCGATCAGCTTTTCGGCAACCCTTTGGGTATCCCGTTTGGTCCTGCAGAACACCACGGAGAATATTCCGGGGTTGGCATCCGCCAAACGTTTGAGCGCATCGTATCGGTCCCGGCCTCCCACGACATAGTATTCGTGATGGACCGTGGCCGCCCCGGCGTTCTTGGTCCCCACGGTGATCTCCACGGGATTGTGCATGAATTTTTTGGAAATGGTGGCCACTTCCTTGGGCATGGTGGCCGAGAACAGCCAGGTCAGCTTTTCCTTTGGGGTATTGGACAAAATTTCCTTGATGTCCTCATAGAATCCCATGTTCAACATTTCATCGGCCTCGTCCAAGACACAGAAATCGATTTGGGAGATATCGACCATGCCACGGCCGATCATATCCTTCATCCTCCCGGGGGTCGCCACTATGATCTGAGCGCCCCTTTTGACCTGTCTGGCCTGCTCGGTAATGCTTGCGCCCCCGTATATGGCCACGGTATTGATCCCCTTTACATATTTGGAGTAATGCTTGAGTTCGTTGGTGATCTGCAGGCAGAGTTCCCGGGTGGGGGAAAGGATCAGGCCCTGCGTGGTCCTGCTGTCCGCATCGATCTTTTGGATCATTGGAAATCCAAAGGCAGCGGTCTTTCCGGTTCCGGTCTGGGCCAGGGCCACCAGATCGGTGTCCTGCTCCAAGAGGATCGGAATTGCTTTTTCCTGTACTTCTGAGGGGGTTTCAAATCCGAGATCGGAAATGGCATCCAATAGGGGTTTGTCCAACCCCAGGGCTTCAAATTTTGTCATTTGGTGTATAGCTTAAATCGCAAATATGTTGTGTTGCACAGAGCGATTTATTTTTCCCAAATTGGCCCTTCGCAACGCTTTGCCCATACCGGCGGCGTTAATAAGGCGGCAAAGGTACGTTAAATTTGTAAGCTAGTGCCAAATCAGCTCCATTTTTTCAAAAAATCCATTAATTTGCCCACGGCAAGACCGCGGTGGCCAATTTCATTTTTGACGGATGCGGGCAGTTCCCCGAAGGTTCTGTCATGGCCCTCCGGCATGAAGACGGGGTCATAGCCAAAACCACCGGCACCGCTGCGCCTGTCGATAATGCGGCCGTCCCAGACACCCGCAGCGACGAGCGGCTGCGGGTCGTCCGGGGACTCTACGTATACGGCAACGCACCGGAAGTTCGCGCTTCGCTCCTTCAAAGGCAGGTTGCGGAGAGCCTCGAGCAGCTTGTCGATGTTTTCCTCGTCCGTCGCGGTCTCGCCAGCGAAACGCGAGGAGCGCACCCCGGGACCACCGCCCAGCGCGGCCACCTCCAGTCCCGAATCATCCCCGATGGCGGGGAGGCCGGCGATTGCCGAGGCATGACGAGCCTTCAGGAGTGCATTTTCCGTAAACGTCTCGCCGGTTTCAGCCGCCGGCGTGACCGAGTAGTCCGACTGCGGGCGAACGTCGAGTTCAAGCGGCGCCATCAAGCGACGGATTTCCGCAAGCTTTCCCCGGTTCCCGCTCGCGATCACGACCGTTCGTTCTTTCATGTGACTGTTGGGGCCATCATCGTGGCTATCTCGAATGGTCGGCGCTGCAGCGGGGCGCGATTCAGCCGCCCTCTTGCGCGGCGACCTGTGCGGCCAGTATCCGGGCTACGCCTGATTGGGCAAGTTCCAGCATCTGCCCGAGTTCCTCGATGCTGAAGGCATGGCCTTCCGCCGTGCCTTGCACCTCTATCAGCCGGCCCGCTTCGTTCATGACGACGTTCATGTCGGTCTCCGCTTCCGCGTCCTCGGCGTAGTCGAGGTCGAGAACCGGCCTCCCGCGATAGATGCCGACCGAAACGGCAGCGATTTGCCCGTGCACGGGGTTCGTTTTGAGCTTCCTGGTCTTGAGGAGCGAGTCCACTGCCAGCCGCAACGCAACGTAGGCTCCGCTTACCGCTGCGGTACGTGTACCTCCGTCCGCCTGCAGCACATCGCAATCCAGGGTTATAGTGCGCTCGCCAAGCGCTTCCAGGTCGATTGCGGCCCGGAGCGAACGCCCGATCAGGCGCTGGATTTCCATGGTGCGCCCGCCCTGCCGCCCACGCGCCGCTTCCCGTCCGGAACGAAGATGCGTCGCCCGCGGCAGCATGCCGTATTCGCCGGTAACCCAGCCACGCCCGGCGCCCCTCATCCACGGTGGAACGCGGGCCTCGACCGACGCGGTGCAGAGAACCCTGGTGTCGCCGAACTCTGCCAGGACGCTGCCCTCGGCGTACTTGGTGAAGTTCGGGCTGAAGAGCACCGGTCTCATCTGGTCGTGCGCGCGGCCGCTTGGTCGCATGGGCGTACTCCTCGTTGGATTGTCCCGAATGATAAAGCAACTGTTGGGACCCGCGATGCGGCCAAGTTGGCCGAGGCCACCTTTCTCGTTCCCGCGTGACGGCTCCCCTGCACTTCCCGGCCGGAAGCGCCAGCCAGGTTGACGGGGAGCCGCAGCGTCGCCGTCTCGTCTATTCGCCCAACCAGCGCAACAAGGTGCCGGTGGTGTTGTCGCTATAGGGGGCATTCTTCTGCATGGCCTTGATGCTCAGCTCCTTGAGGTCGTCCGCGAGGGTGCCGTCGGCGCGCACCAATGCCTTCACGCGGCCTTTGGCATCGGTGAGCCGTGTGCCGGCTTTCACGAGTCCGCGCTCGAGCAGCGAATGAAACGGTACGCGCGGCGCCTCGCGCGCAGTGACGAACGGCGCAATGGAGGGCGACGGCAGCGGCTCGACCGATTGGCAGCGCGCCTGCGCACGCGCGGCATAGGTCGCGTCGCGCTCGATTCCGACATAGTGCCGGCCGAGGCGGCGCGCCGCAGCGCCCGTGGTGCCGGTACCGAAGAACGGATCGAGCACCACGTCGCCGGGTCTGGTCGAAGACAGGATCGCACGCGCGAGTAGCGCTTCAGGTTTCTGCGTGGGATGCAGCTTGCGGCCGGAGCCGTCCTTCAGACGCTCCTCGCCGGTGCAGAGCGGGATCGTCCAGTCGGAGCGCATCTGGACGTCGTCATTGCCCGCTTTCAGCGCTTCGTAATTGAACGTGTAGCGCGAGCTTTGCTCACGCGCCGCCCAGATCAGCGTTTCGTGTGCGTTGGTGAACCGGCGGCCGCGGAAGTTCGGCATCGGGTTCGACTTGCGCCAGACGACGTCGTTGAGGATCCAGTAGCCGAGGTCCTGAAGGATCGCGCCGACGCGGAAGATGTTGTGATAGGAGCCGATCACCCAAAGTGTGGCGTTCGGCTTCATCGCGCGGCGGCAGGCAGAGAGCCACGCGCGCGTGAACTCGTCGTAGACCGCAAAGCTGGCGAAACGGTCCCAGTCGTCGTTCACGGCATCGACGCGGGAGTCGTCCGGCCGCTTCAGTTCGTTCTGAAGCTGGAGATTGTAGGGCGGGTCGGCAAAGACGAGATCGACGGAGCTTGGCGGCAGCTCGCCGAGGCGCTCGATGCAATCGCCTGCAAGAACCCGATCGACCGGGAGCGGCGCCGAAGGCTCGGAGTTTAAACGGGGCGTCCGACGGGACGCCCCGCTACGCACAACTTCCATGACGAGAGACCGCCTACGCTTACGCAACTGGAACTGACGCAGCGGAATCTGACCCGTCACGGGTAAAGGCGAAGTAAAGGCTA
>CALDPL010000248.1 GCA_937911965.1 uncultured Allomuricauda sp.
TAGAGATTATTTATGCAGTCAGCAAGGAACAAGCCCCATAGTTTAGTAATTTCGTCACATGGAGTATCGATGGAGAATCAATGAAAAGGCAGATCCAAGTGCGGTAGAGATACTTAGCAAGGAGATCAATGTAAACCAGACCCTGTCCAACATGCTCGTAAACAGGGGAATCACTGATTTTCAGGAAGCCAAGGAATTTTTCCGGCCCGATATAGAAAAGCTCCACAACCCTTTCCTGATGAAGGATATGGACAAGGCGGTCGAGCGACTGTCCCAAGCCTTGGATCGGGGTGAAAAGATCCTGATCTACGGCGACTATGACGTGGACGGCACCACCGCAGTGGCTTTAGTCTATGGCTTTCTGAAGTCCTTCTATGACCATGTTGATTTTTATATCCCCGACCGTTATAAAGAAGGATATGGCGTGTCCGAAAAAGGAATTCAATACGCCGCTGAAAACAATTTCAAACTGATCGTGTCCCTTGACTGTGGGATAAAGGCTTTGGGGAAAATCGATATGGCCAACGCCCTAGGGGTTGATTTCATCATTTGCGATCACCATACGCCCGGAGAAGAAATACCCAATGCCATTGCGGTCCTGGATCCGAAACGTAAAGACTGCCCTTATCCGTACAAAGAACTCAGTGGCTGCGGCGTGGGCTTCAAGCTAATTCAAGCGTACTCCATATACAAAGGCCTTGATGCCGTTAATCTTTATGAATTTTTGGATCTGGTCGCAGTAAGCATTGCGGCTGACATTGTACCCATTACAGGGGAAAACCGCATCATGGCCTATTATGGTCTGGAAAGGATCAACAACAATCCACGACCTGGCCTGAAGGCTTTGATGCAAAACGGGAAGATTGAGAAGGAAATCGAGATTGGAGATATCGTCTTCAAAATCGGACCAAGGATCAATGCATCAGGCAGGATGGAACACGCCAAAGCTTCTGTGCAGCTGCTCATCTCCAAAGATCTCAACGATGCCATTCAACGTGCCTCGTTGGTGGAGGATGTCAATGCCAGCCGCAAAAACTTCGATGAAAACATCACCAAAGAAGCACTGGACATGATCAGCCTTCAAGAAATCACAGGAGCTTTAAAAAGCACGGTACTCTTCAAACAGGACTGGCATAAAGGGGTTATTGGAATTGTTGCTTCCCGCTGCATAGAGCAGTATTATAGGCCTACCATTATCTTGACGGAGTCCAACAACAAAGCAACAGGAAGCGCACGGTCAGTTGTGGACTTCGATATATATGAAGCCATAAGTGAATGTAGTGATCTTTTGGAGCAGTTCGGGGGACATACCTTTGCCGCCGGCCTGACCTTATTGGAAGATCAATACGAAAATTTCAAACAGGCCTTTGAAGAGGTGGTCCAAAAACGTTTGGGTACCAAAACCTTGAAACCGGAGATCCAAATCGATGCGGAACTGAAGCTGGATCAAATCGGCCCGAAGTTGATGAAGCAGCTTAACTGGTTTGCTCCTTTCGGCCCCGGCAACCCCCTTCCCGTGTTTTTGGCCAGGGGGTTAAGGGATTCCGGCCATGCCCGTGGAGTTGGGTCCCAAGGGGAACATTTGAAGGCGGCCCTGTACCAGGATGGGGGAAGGCCCCTGGGAGCGATCGGCTTCGGTCTTGGCCATAAATTGGAAATGGTGCGGGAAGGCGAAACCTTTGATGCGGTATTTTCATTGGATGAGAACCATTGGAACGGATCTGTGGAAATCCAAATGATCCTTAAAGATCTTCGTTAGCGGTTATGGATCCCTACGCTGCGCTCCGGTATCGTGAATTCAACATTTTTTTGATGGTCCGCTTTGCCATGGTGTTTGCCTGGTCCATGCAGTTCATCGTGATCGAATGGCAGGTATATACCCTGACCAAGGACCCCCTTTCCCTGGGGATCATTGGCCTTATGGAGGTGATTCCCGCAGTGGGCACGGCCCTTTTTGCGGGCCATATCGTGGATCAGAGGGAAAAACGGAATCTGTTGATGGTCTGCATCGGGGGATTTTCCGTGGTCAGTCTGGGTCTTTTTTTGTTGAGCTCGCCGGGCCTTGAGGGTTCTTGGCCCTCCAAGAGGATTCTTTATTCCATTTATGCCCTGGTCTTCTTTGGGGGTTTTGTCCGGGCTTTTTTGGGTCCGACGATCTTTTCCCTGATCGCTTTGATCGTCCCCAGGAAAATTTATCCCAATGCGGCGACCTGGAGCAGTTCCACCTGGCAGTTGGCCGTGGTCCTGGGTCCGGCCCTGGCGGGATTCTCCATAGGTTGGGTCGGGGTGCACTGGTCGATGTGCCTTATTTTCGCCTTTTCCCTTCTGGCCCTTTCCCTTTTGTTTAAAATCCCCCGCAAACCCATCATGAACCCCAAATTGGGGGAGCCCGTTTTCCAGAGCCTCAGGGAGGGGCTTCGGTTCGTGTTCGGGAGCAAGGCCATCTTTGGGGTACTTACCCTGGATATGGTGGCCGTGCTCTTCGGGGGTGCCGTCGCCCTGTTGCCGATCTATGCCCAGGACATCCTCAAGGTGGGCTCCGAAGGCTTTGGGATCCTCAGGGCCGCCCCTGCGGTGGGGGCTTCCCTGACCATGTTCCTGTCCACCAGGTTTCCCTTGCACCGACGTGCCGGAAAGAAACTGTTGTGGGCGGTTTCGGGCTTTGGGCTCTGCATCATCCTTTTTGGGGTATCCAAATGGTTCTGGCTTTCGGTGGCGGCCCTATTTGTATCCGGCGCCATGGACGGGGTGTCCATGATCATCCGACAGACCATCCTGCAGCTGAGGACCCCGGACCATATGAGGGGTAGGGTGGCCTCGGTGAATTCCATGTTCGTGGGCTCCTCCAATGAGCTGGGGGCCTTTGAAAGCGGCCTTGCGGCCAAATTGTTGGGCACGGTGAGCGCTGTGGTCTTCGGGGGTTGCATGACCCTGCTCACCACGGGGACCACGGCCTTGGTTTCCCCGACCTTTAGAAAGTTGGATCTCAGCAAGGACATCGAGCAGCACGGGAAGGAGGATTAGTCCCCCAGTTTTTCCAAGCTCAGCTTCTTTCCATCGAAGACCGCATAGGTATAATGGGAAATCCAATCCCCAAGGTTGACATAGGTGGAACG
>CALDPL010000249.1 GCA_937911965.1 uncultured Allomuricauda sp.
GCGTCTCGTGCCCGACCACGCTGGCGGTGCCCGACAGCAGCAGCGGCATGTCGCTGCCCGTCGGCGGCAGCATCGCGCGGGCAAAGCTCGGCGCCTGCGGCCCGTACTGGCGCGGATAGCGCCGGGGCGTGACCTGGCGCGGATTGTCCAGCGGCAATCCGGGCAGGCGCGCGGCCAGCCAGTACACCTGCACGATCCGCCGCCCGTCGCGGCTGCCGATCGCGGTGGCCGCGGCAAAGGTCAGAAAGGCCGTCAAAAGGGTTTTGTGGTATTGCCTGAAAAACAGCGGAAATTCACGGGCCCAAAAATCGACGATCCGATTGCCGGATTCCTTTTTGTTCCTATAGATTTGTTGATGGGCCTGTGAGGCCAGGGAGTTCAGATACAGCAATGTCTTGCTCTCAGCGTAATAGGTCTGTGCATAGGACAGGTCATTGGTCAGCTGTATGTAGCCATCCACAAGGGCATCAGGGTCACTTTGGGCCGTAGCGGCCATCGCTTTTTCAAAAGCGATCCATTTTTCCTTATTTTGCTTCACAAAGGCAGCTTCGCGCATAATTGGAATTCGTTTCCAAAAGTTAAAAATACAGCTATATGGCCAACCTCCAAATCAATACAACGCAAAATGTCAACCTCGATTATAAGATCGTGGGCCTGGGTGAGCGGATCCTTGCCTTTTTGATCGATGGCTTCATTCTGTACATGTACGCCTATTTGGTGGGCCTTGTCGTTGAGGCCTTGGGTGTTGTCTATGAGGATACCTGGACGCAGAGGGGCTTGGCGGCCCTGATCTTTTTACCGGCCATGGGCTATTCTTTTTTGATGCACAGCCTGTTCAACGGACGCACCGTGGGCAAAATGCTCTTGGGCATGCGGGTGGTCCGTTTGGATGGAAGTCCCATGCACTGGAGCCATTTTCTTGTACGTTGGATGCTTCGTTTGGTGGACATTTGGATTTTTTTGGGGTCCATCGGACTCCTGAGCATTCTTTTTTCCGACAAAAGGCAACGGATGGGGGATGCCGCCGCGGGCAGCGTGGTGATCTCCACCAAAAGAAAGACAAAGGTGTCCCATACCATTTTGGAAGAGGTCGAGAAGCGGTACATCCCAAAGTTCCAGAACGTGACCCTGCTCAGTGATAGGGATGTCCGCCTGATCAAGGAAACCTACCATATTGCTCTAAAGAGCGGGGACCATAAGACCCTGACCGCCCTGCGCACCAAGGTCGACAGCATCCTAAAGACCAATTCGGAACTTTTCGACAAGCAATATCTCGATACCGTACTCAAGGACTATAGTTACTTCACCCAGGAAATGTAAGGGGAGGTCCGGCAGGGGACCGGTCCAATGAAAATGGCCCTGGCGGGAATATTGACGGTTTTTCACTAATTTTAGGGATTCTATGCAAAGGGGCCGTTCAACTAAATATGGGCAAATCGGTCCCGAGGCTACCTTCCTATGGCAATGGAACAAAAAAGCGGTGTAAAAATCCACATCAAGAACATGGTCTGTGACCGATGTATCATGGTTGTGCGGTCCGAACTGGAACAATTGGGCCTGGTCCCAAAACATATGGCCCTTGGGGAAGTGACCCTGGAAAGGGAACCTTCATCCAGGGAAAAGGAACTGTTGGAGCGGGCATTGGTCCCCATGGGCTTTGAGCTCATCGACGACAAGAAGAGCAGGACCATCGAAAAGATCAAGAAGTCGATCATCGAATTGGTCCATCAACGCGACAATCAGATCAAGATCAAGCTTTCCGACCATTTAAGTGAAGTCCTGGGTCAGGACTACAGTCAACTTTCCAAACTGTTCACCGAAGTGGAGGGCACCACCATCGAGAAATACTTCATCGCCCAAAAAATCGAAAGGGTAAAGGAGCTGTTGGTCTATGACGAACTTTCCCTGTCCGAGATCGCATTGCGTCTGAATTATTCGAGCGTGGCCTACCTGAGCAACCAGTTTAAAAAAGTGACCGGATTGACCCCCAGCCATTTCAAGCAGATCGGAAGCCAAAAAAGAACGGCCTTGGACAAAGTATGAATCTTACAAATGGAAACCACAATTCCATAAGGGCCATCCCCGGCATTTTCACCAACTTTGTACAATGTCCCTTGGAAATCTTCCATAGGCCATAAACATTGAAATATCATGAAACACAACTATCGAATAAGCGGTATGGGCTGCCAGGGTTGTAAGGTCCATGTGGAAGGCACCCTTTCCAAGGTCGAAGGGGTCAAGGAGGTCAAGGTGGACCTCGAGAAAGGAGAGGCCACGATCGAAATGGAAACCCATATTCCCCTGGAGACCCTAAAGGAAGCCATGGCCAAGGATGGGGGCGGGTACGGAATTGATACCTTGGACCATCAGGCCCATGGCCATACGGAACATACACATAACCACAAAGAGCCCCCAAAGGGGCAGGGGACCGGAGTATTCTATTGTCCGATGCAGTGCGAGGGGGACAAGACCTATGATGCACCCGGGGACTGTCCCGTTTGTGGAATGGATCTGGTCGAGGAACAAAACCTCTCCACCACTTCCCGGGAGCAATGGAGCTGTCCCATGCACCCAGAGGTGCTTCAGGACCATCCCGGTGATTGTCCGATCTGTGGCATGGACCTGGTCCCGGTGAGCCCGGCACCCTCCTCAGAGGAAAAGACCTATCGGAAACTCGCCAAAAAATTCTGGATCGCCCTGGCGTTCACCCTGCCCATTTTCATAATCGCCATGAGTGAAATGATCCCCAACAACCCGCTCTATGAGCTTATGGATCAAAAGTATTGGAACTGGGTACAGTTTGTGCTGTCCATTCCAGTGGTCTTTTATGCCACTTGGATGTTCTTTGAACGGGCCTGGAGGAGTTTGGTCACCTGGAACCCCAATATGTTCACCCTGATCGGAATCGGTGCCGGAGTGGCCTGGGTCTTCAGTTTTTTCGGTTTGCTTTTCCCGGATTTCTTCCCAGATCAGTTCAAGACCGTGGACGGGGCGGTACATGTCTATTTTGAGGCAGCGACCGTCATCCTGACCCTGGTGCTTTTGGGCCAGTTGCTTGAGGCCAGGGCCCACAGCAACACCAACAGTGCGGTCAAGGAACTCTTGAAATTGGCTCCCAACACGGCCGTGAAAATAATCGATGGCCAGGAACACGAGGTATCCATCGTCCACATCCATATAGGGGACATCATCAAGGTAAAGCCCGGGGAACGGATCCCCGTGGACGGGACCATTACGGAAGGAAGTTCCAGCATTGATGAGTCCATGATCAGTGGGGAGCCCATTCCGGTGGACAAGGCCCAAGGGGACAGGGTGACCAGTGGAACGATCAATGGGAACCAAAGCTTTTTGATGCAGGCCGAAAAAGTGGGAAGCGATACGCTGCTCTCCCAGATCATCCGGATGGTGAACTCTGCCAGTAGGAGCAAGGCGCCCATTCAAAACCTGGCCGACCGCATCTCAGCCTGGTTTGTGCCCAGCGTGGTTCTGATCTCCATCCTGACCTTTGGGGTCTGGGCGATTTGGGGACCGGAACCCGCCTATGTCTATGCCCTGGTCAATGCCATTGCAGTTTTGATCATCGCATGTCCCTGCGCCCTTGGATTGGCCACCCCCATGTCCGTCATGGTCGGGGTGGGCAAAGGGGCCCAGAACGGGGTGCTTATCAAGAATGCCGAAGCCCTTGAGCGAATGGCCCAAGTGGATACCCTGGTGGTCGACAAGACCGGAACCATTACCCAGGGCAGGCCCAGTGTTGACAAAGTGGGCTCCTTCGATACCGGGTCCAGCGAACAGGAGGTCCTTGAATATATCGTTTCCGTGAACAGCAACAGCGAACACCCCTTGGCCCGGGCCACGGTGGACCATGGGAATGAAAAAAACGTACAGCCCCTGAAATCCGAGGATTTCACCGCCGTTACCGGCATGGGGGTCCAAGGTATTGTCAAAGGGAAAAGGATTGCCCTGGGCAACCCCAAAATGATGGAACAGGCCGGGGCTGAGATTACACCGGCCATGGAAGCCGAAGCAAGGGGCTTTCAACAGCAGGGAAAGACCGTTTCCTACCTGTCCGTCGATGGAAAGGTACATGGGCATGTGGTGATCGGCGATAAAATAAAGGAAAGCAGTGCCAGGGCCATCAAGACACTTCAGGACAAGGGAATCAAAGTGATCATGTTGACCGGGGACAATGCGGAAACCGCCAAGGCCGTTGCCGAAACTTTGGACCTTGCCGACTTTGGGGCCGGGCTGCTGCCCGAGGACAAACTCATGGAAGTCGAAATGCTACAGAAACAGGGCCGGGTGGTCGCCGTTGCAGGGGATGGCATCAATGATGCCCCGGCCTTGGCAAAAAGCGATGTGGGCATTGCCATGGGCACCGGTACGGACGTGGCCATTGAAAGCGCCATGATCACCTTGGTCAAAGGGGATCTTGAAGGGATCGTCAAGGCGAGGAACCTGAGCCAGGCCACAGTGAAGAACATCCGACAAAACCTGTTCTTTGCCCTGGTGTACAATGTGCTGGGGATTCCCATTGCCGCCGGCGTACTGTACCCTGTCTTTGGAATTTTGCTCTCCCCCATGATCGCGGCCCTGGCCATGAGCTTCAGTTCGGTATCGGTCATTGGGAATGCCCTGAGGTTGAGATCCAAGGAAATATGATTTCAGGAAGGAATTGAGGGAACCTATGTATCTTTGCATCCACAAAATGCAAGCAATTAAAGGACATATCAAGATTTTGGGGCGTCTGTTTCTGCTCTGGTTTATTTTGTTTTCGTTGGCTCCCTGTGGGGCAAAGGGAAACTGGTTGGATACCTTGGACCTTGAGTATTCAAGGTCCCTGAACAAGTCCCGTACCACTCCCGTGAACAGTTGCCAGTTCATTGTTTCACAATCCCGAACAAAACTCATTGTCAAGGAGGCCCAACTTCCCGGAAGGGATCATTCTCCTTTTTTGGAATCCATGGGATATCCTGCACCGGCACAGCCCAAATTGAACTGGGCAAGTGCCGGTGGAGACCAGGGTCCCCCCAAGTATATTTTATTCAAACGTTTGAAGATTGCGGCACTTCCGGGAGTTGTATAGTAATTCCGGAAACATCCACAATTCAACGTTTAATAAAATATCATTTCATGGAACAAAATAAAATCGAAGATCCGATCCATAGGGCCGGACTCTTTACCATGGCCCTACGGTGGGTCGTGGGATGGACTTACTTCTCAGCTTTTTGGAGAAGATTGGTCCTGGACAATAAACTCATTCCCGAGGAAGCAGGTTATATAGGGGAAAAATTCAATCATTTCCTTCCCAACGCCTTGGGGATAAAACCCCTGATCGAATATCTGGTCGAGAATCCCGATGCACTTCAGACCGCAATGGTCGCATTTACCTTGGTGGAGGCCTTAGTGGGCCTGTTCCTTATCCTGGGATTGTTCAGCAGATTGATGTCCATCGGGGTGTTTTTCCTGGCCCTGGGCATCCTCTTGGGGTCGGGCTGGTTGGGAACCACCTGTCTGGACGAATGGCAGATCGGGGTATTGGGCGTGGCTAGCGGTTTTACCCTGTTCCTGACCGGAAGTGGTCCTTATTCCATCGACCACAGCCCCAAGATCAAAAGTCTCGGGATAAGCAGTCGTAAATGGTTCCAATTCATAAGTTCGGGGGAAATTCAAACTACAAAGCTCGGGCCGAAGGTTTTGATAGGGTCCATTGCGATTTTGGGCCTCACCCTGTATACCAACCAATTTTTCCACGGTGGGGTTTGGGGGAACCTCCACAATAAATCGGTCAAGCCCAAGGTCGAGATCTCGAACATTCAATACGATGGAACCGAGTTGACCTTCCAGCTCTTTCGGGTGGAAGGCGCCGATGTGTACGGCTCTTTTTTGATCGGGATGGAAATCAGGGACGAAAGGAACCGGGCGATCAAGACCATTTCCCAGGAAGAATTGGCAAATTTCCCAATGGAGGATATCGAGAACCGCTACGTGGCCAAAATCAAGCCGGGGGAACACAGTCTGATCTTGCCCTTGGGAGCAAAGGCCGAAATCAGTTTGGATGTGGATTCCCTATCCCCAGGGTCCGTGCATCGGTTGATTTTGACCGATATAAGTGGAATTCAATGGGAAGCCGAATTCCGAAGTGGGACCTGATTCCTACAGGGCCACCATTGGATAATCGCAATAATGGTGGGTTGATCTCACGACCCACCATTATTTTTCTCCAATTCCCATTTTGGCAGTTTTTTTGGCTTATAAACCTTAAATTTGTAAGGACCAAAGTATTGGCAATGGAAGTACTTGAGGAGAAATTGATAAAAAGGGAGATCAAGCCCACGGCGCTAAGGCTGTTGATCCTAAAATCGATGTGTGGCTTCGACAAGGCCTTTAGCCTGACCGATCTGGAAGCTGAACTGGAGACGGTCAACAAATCCACCATTTTCCGGACCCTGAGCCTGTTCCACGAGCATTTGTTGATCCATGGAATCGATGACGGTACCGGATCCATGAAATACTCCATATGCAACGATGATTGCATGTGCCGTCCCGGGGAGGCACACGTTCATTTCAACTGCAACCGGTGCAAGAATACCCTATGCCTGGAGAACATACCTATTCCAACCATTGAACTTCCGGAGAACTTTCTATTGGAAAGTGTCAACTTCGTGATAAAGGGCCATTGTGACCATTGTTCCGGTTACGCCAACTAGTGTTAAGTTAAATATATAATGACGTATTTTATTATATTTTGTACTTTTGGAAGAAACCATGGTCAGATACACCATTGAATTGACAAAGGAGGAGGTCGGGGAGTTGATGGACATCATCAACAAGGGTTCCCATACCTCCCAGGCATTCCGTGCGGCCTATGTGCTGCTGAACTGTGACCGGGGCCCGCACTCCGACAAGGTGACCAACGAGCAGATAAGCAAGGTCCTGAAGATCGGCATGCGCACCATAGACCGGATCAAGAAAAGGTTTTTGGAAGAGGGCCTTGAAGGGGTCCTGGAGCGCCGCCCCACCTCCCGCAGCTATGATGTGAAGCTCGACGGGGACGTGGAGGCCAAGCTGGTCCACCTGTGCTGTAGCGAGCCCCCGCCGGGGTTCGCCAAATGGTCCCTGCGGCTGTTGGCGGACAAGATGGTCGAACTTGAATATGTGGAGAGCATCTCCCATGTATCGGTGGGGAACATTCTAAAAAAAACGAACTCAAGCCCTGGAAAGTAAAGGGGTGGGTGATCCCCCCACAGGCCAACAGCGGGCTGGTCGCGGCCATGGAACAGGTGTTGGATGTCTACAAGAGACCCTATGACGGGGAGCATCCGGCGATCTGCATGGACGAATCGCCAAAGCAGTTGATCTCCGATGCGCGGCCCGGTGTCCCGATGGCCCCCGGACGGACGGCCCGAACCGATTATGAATACGTCAGGCACGGAATGGTCAACATATTCATGGCCAATGAGCCCCTGAGGGGCAACCGCATGGTGGAGGTGACCGAGCGCAAGACCAAGAACGATTGGGCACATTTTGTAAAGAGGATATCGGACGAAATGTGTCCCGGGGCCAAAAAGATAGTCTTGGTGATGGACAATTTCAAGACCCACGACCCGTCCGCCCTCTATGAGACCTTCGAGCCCCGGGAGGCCAAAAGGATCTGGGACAGGTTCGAGTTCATCTTCACCCCGAAACACGGAAGCTGGCTCAACATGGCCGAAATCGAGTTGCACGTATTGAACGGACAGTGCCTGAACAGGCACATATCCACCAAGGAAAGGGTCGAGCAGGAGGTGGCCGCATGGCAACGGCACAGGAACAATGGGCAGTGCACCATAAACTGGCGGTTCACCACCAAGGAATCGCGGATAAAACAAAAAAGACTTTATCCGTCATTTAATGATTAACATAACACTAGGAGCTTTGTGCTTTAATGCAAATCCCAACACTCTTTCCCCGATTTTTAATTTTGTTCCAAATCCCATAGGGGCCATGGACCTTTGCAACCGGGTTCCGGAAACACCCTCTTACTTTTGTCCTTGAACAGCCCCAGATCCACGATCGGGAGCCAAATTTAAGGTCATGTCCAAAACATGTTGCAGTAGCGAGGAAGAGCCGGTTTTGATCCAAAAAAACAAAAGGGAAACCGACAGCGGTTGTTGTGGTTCGGACCATTCCCATGATGGGCACTCCCATGGAGATAGTGATTCGCATGGGCCCGGGATATTTCGCATGTTTCTTCCTGCCATACTTTCCCTGGTACTCTTGCTGTCGGCCCTGGCCCTGGATCATTTGGTGACACAGTCTTGGTTTCAGGGTTGGCCGAGAATCATTTGGTATGTCCTGGCCTATTTGCCGGTCGGCCTCCCGGTCATCCGGGATGCGATAAACAGCATCCGATACAGCGATTTCTTTTCAGAGTTCTTCCTGATGTCCTTGGCCACCTTCGGGGCCTTTGCCATTGGGGAATATCCCGAAGCTGTGGCCGTCATGCTCTTTTACAGTGTGGGGGAAGCCATTCAGGGCCTTGCCGTGCGCAGGGCCAGGGGAAACATAAAATCCCTTTTGGACCAACGACCGGATCAGGTTACCGTCCAAAGGGAGAACAAGACCGTAGTCCTTAGGGCCGAAGAGGCCGAGATCGGGGACATCATACAATTAAAACCGGGAGAAAAATTGGCCTTGGACGGGGAGCTTCTT
>CALDPL010000250.1 GCA_937911965.1 uncultured Allomuricauda sp.
TCCAAGGGACAACGCCCCCACCAGAAAGCCGGGCATCGGGATGCTCGGGGACTATTTTCTCGAAGGCTATGACCTGGCGGGTTCCTTTGTGATCGGGGATCGGCTTACCGATGTCGAACTGGCCAAAAACCTTGGGGCCAAGGGTATATTCATCAACGACCAAACCCAATTGGGCGTCGGGGAAATAACGGTCAAAAGGGAAGAACTCGATTCCCATATCGCCTTGGAATCCAACGATTGGGAACGGATCTATGAGTTTTTGAAATTGGGTTCCCGCAAAGCTGAGATCGCAAGGAAGACCCACGAAACGGATGTCAAGGTTTCCCTGAACCTGGACGGTACAGGAAAAAGCAAGATCGATACGGGCCTGGCCTTTTTCGACCATATGCTGGACCAATTGGCACGACACGGACAAATGGATCTGGAAATTGCCGTGGATGGAGATCTTGAAGTGGACGAACACCACACCATAGAGGACACCGCCATTGCGCTGGGGGAAGCCTTTTCCCTGGCCCTGGGCAACAAACTGGGCATGGAGCGCTATGGCTATTGCCTTCCCATGGACGATTGCCTGGCCCAGGTGGCCCTGGATTTTGGGGGAAGGAACTGGTTGGTTTGGGACGCCACTTTCAAACGGGAGAGGATCGGGGAGATGCCCACTGAAATGTTCCTGCATTTTTTCAAATCCTTTAGCGACGGGGCCAAGGCCAACCTGAACATCAAGGCAGAAGGCACCAATGAGCACCACAAGATCGAAGCCATTTTCAAGGCTTTTGCCAAGGCCATCAAAATGGCCCTGAAAAGGGATCCCGAAAAAATGGTGCTGCCATCAACCAAAGGAACCCTCTGATGAAAACAGTGATATTGGATTATGGGGCCGGAAACATCCAAAGCCTGATGTTCGCCATCGAACGCTTGGGCCTGAGGGCCACCCTGAGCCGCAATGCAAAGGAAATACAACAGGCGGACAAGGTCATTTTCCCGGGGGTCGGACAGGCGGCCTCCGCCATGGCCAACCTAAGGAAATCCGGACTGGACCGAGTGATCCCCGAACTGAAACAGCCCGTTCTGGGAATCTGTTTGGGCATGCAGCTGATGTGCCAGGGTTCCGAAGAGGGAAACACCACCGGGCTGGGCATCTTCGATCTACAGGTCCGGAGATTCCCCAATGGCCAAAAGGTGCCCCAAGTGGGATGGAACACCATTTCGTCCTTGAAAGGGGGGCTTTTCACCAATGTCCCGGAAGGATCTCACATCTACCTGGTCCATGGGTATTACGCCCCGCTATCCGTGGACACCATAGCCGAGGTGGACTATGGTTTTCCCTACAGTGCGGCCCTGAAACGGGACAATTTCCATGGGGTACAGTTCCACCCGGAAAAAAGCAGTGGGGTGGGCAGTGAAATTTTGAACAATTTTTTAAGGGTCATCTGATATGGAATATTATATCTCACAGGATAAGGAAAAATTGGACCTCGAAAAGATCCATCGGGAAATCAAGGCCACGTATTGGGCCGGGTACAGGACCATGGAACAGACCATAAGTACCGTGGAAAGCTGTACCTGCTTTGGACTCTATGACCGAACCGACAAGCAGATCGGTTATGCCAGATTGTTGACGGACCACGTCGCCTTTGCCCAATTGATGGATGTGATCATCTTTGACCCCCATAAGGGGAAGGGATTGGGCAAATTCCTGGTCAAACACATCATGGATCAAAAAGAGGTAAGGGAAATCAAGACCATTGCCCTCAGGACAAAGGATGCCCACGGGCTCTATGAACCCTTTGGCTTTGAAAGGGTAGGGGGTTCGGATACCTGGATGGCCCTGAATCGGATTAAATATAGGGAGGCATGAGGCTGATACCGGCAATAGATATCATCGATGGTAAATGTGTCCGCCTTTCCAAGGGGGATTACGGGACCAAGAAGATTTACAACGAGGATCCCTTGGAGGTGGCCAAATCCTTTGAGGCCCATGGAATCCAATACCTCCATTTGGTGGACCTCGACGGGGCCAGGTCCAATCATATCGTCAATCACAAAGTGCTGGAAACCCTGGCCTCCAAGACCGGATTGAAGATTGATTTCGGGGGCGGATTGAAGACGGATCGAGATCTGCACATCGCCTTTGATAGCGGTGCCGACCAAATAACCGGAGGAAGCATTGCGGTCAAGGAACCCGAAACCTTTTTGGGGTGGTTGGAGACCTATGGTCCGGAGCGGATCATTTTGGGGGCGGATGCCAGGGACGAAAAGGTGGCCGTATCGGGCTGGGAGGAGGATTCCGACAAGGAACTGCTTCCCTTTATCGAGCAGTTCCAAGGCAAGGGCATCAAATATGTCATCTGTACCGACATCGGCAGGGACGGGATGCTTCAGGGGCCTTCCTTTGGGCTGTACCAAAAAATCCTGGACCGGGTAAAGGATTTGGATCTGATCGCCAGTGGGGGCATTTCCACCTTTGAAGAACTCCCCAGGCTCGCCGAAATGGGCTGCGGTGGCTGTATCATCGGCAAGGCCATTTATGAGAACAGGATTTCGCTGCGACAACTGGAACAATACATCCTTGAAAAAGGATGAGGCCATGGGGATACAATTGAGGGAAGTATGAACATGGACCGAATAAAAACGAAGATATGCTGACAAAAAGAATCATTCCCTGTCTTGACATCAAGGACGGCAGATGTGTAAAAGGGGTCAATTTCGTGAACCTTCGCGATGCGGGGGACCCTGTTGAACTCGCCTCCCTTTATGCCGCGGAAGGGGCCGATGAACTCGTTTTTTTGGACATTTCGGCCACCGAGGAAAAACGAAGGACCCTGGCCGAACTGGTCCGGGCAGTGGCCAAGGCGATAAACATTCCCTTTACCGTCGGCGGGGGCATTTCCAGTGTTGGGGATGTTGATCTTCTGCTGAGCAGCGGGGCGGACAAGGTATCTATCAATTCCTCGGCGGTCAAAGACCCCGACCTCATCGATGGGCTGGCCTCCAAATTCGGATCGCAGTGCGTTGTGGTGGCCATTGATGCCAAACAGCTCGAAGGTAGGTGGAGGGTCCATCTGGTAGGGGGGAAGGTCCCAACGGAACTCGATCTCTTTGATTGGGCAAGGGAAGTGGAAGGCCGGGGGGCCGGGGAAATCCTCTTCACCTCCATGGACCATGACGGCACCAAAAAGGGCTTTGCCAACAAGGCCCTGGCCCAATTGTCGGATCTGGTGAACATACCCATCATCGCCTCGGGGGGCGCGGGCAAAATATCGGATTTTAAGGACGCCTTTACCCTGGGCAAGGCCGATGCGGCCCTTGCCGCCAGTGTGTTCCACTTTAAGGAGATCGAGATAGGGGCCCTTAAACAAGCCCTTAAGGAAGCCGGAATCCCCATGAGAACCTAAAAAAAATAAAGGCTGTATGCCCATAAAGAACAAAGAAATGAAACAAGCATTGAACCTAGATTTCGCCAAAAGCCCGGATGGCCTGCTGCCCGCGATTGTGCAGGACGAAAGAACCAAGAATGTCCTGATGTTGGGCTATATGGACCGAGCGGCCCTGGAACGTACCCAAAGCATTGGTAAGGTGACCTTTTACAGCCGCAGCAAACAGCGGTTGTGGACCAAGGGGGAAGAGAGTGGCAATTACCTGGAACTGCGCGATATAAAAGTGGATTGTGACAGGGACGCCCTTTTGGTCCGGGCAATTCCCATGGGACCCACCTGCCACAAGGGCACAGACAACTGTTGGGGGGAGGACAACACCCAATCCTATGGCTTTTTGTCCACCTTGGAGGAAATCATCGAATCCAGAAGAAACGATATGGACAACCCGGACAGTTATGTGGCCTCCCTCTTTCGGAAAGGTCTGAACAAAATTGCACAGAAGGTGGGGGAAGAGGCCGTGGAGACGGTCATCGAGGCCAAGGATGACGACCCGCGGCTCTTTTTGAACGAAAGCGCCGACCTGCTCTTCCACCTCCTGATCCTACTTCGGGCCAAAGGGCATGGCCTGGAAGATGTCGTTGGGGTCTTGGAGGAACGGCATTGAACCAAAGCGTTAAGTTTTGCCAAAGGGAACGACAAATAACGGCAAATAGCTTAATTTTAGGTATTGGCGCCGATTATGAGAAATGGATTCCGATTTACACAATATACAGCCCCGGACCAAAGTCCCTTCGAGAAGCTCTTTGAAATTTTCCAGGAGCTCATCACCCATACCTCAGGGGATGTGGAGGAGGCCCTGGATTGGCTCCGGGAACTGGACAAGGAATACGAACTGACCGACGAGGACTATACCATTGACGATTTTATCGAGGACCTGAAGGCCAAGGGATATCTGCGGGAAGAGTTCGATTTGGGAGAACCCCAGGGCGGAGAAGGGGAGGAAGGGGATGAACAAGGAGGGGGCACACTCTCGATCACCGCCAAAATGGAACGGATGATCCGACAACGGGCCCTGGACCAGATCTTTGGTAAAATCAAACGCAGTGGTTCGGGTGATCACAGGACCGGCAAGTCGGGCAAGGGAGACGAACATACCGGGGACTTCCGGGAATTCCGATTTGGGGACCCCTTGGAGCATATCTCCATGACGGAAAGCCTGAAAAACGCCCAGTTGAACCACGGCCTGGATGAGTTTTCCCTGAGTGAGGGGGACCTGGTGGTCGAGGACACCCAATACAAGGCCCAGATGAGTACGGTGCTGATGATCGATATCAGCCATAGCATGATCCTCTATGGGGAGGACCGGATCACCCCGGCCAAAAAGGTGGCCATGGCCCTGGCCGAGCTGATCACCACACGATATCCCAAGGACACCTTGGACATCCTGGTCTTTGGGAACGACGCCTGGCCCATCCCCATTTCGGACCTGCCCTACCTTCGGGTGGGTCCCTACCACACCAACACCGTGGCGGGGCTGCAATTGGCCATGGATCTGCTGCGCAGAAAAAGAAACACCAACAAACAGATTTTCATGATCACCGACGGAAAGCCCTCCTGTTTGAAGCTTCCCAATGGGGATTACTATAAAAACAGTGTGGGGCTGGATGAATATATAGTCGAAAAATGTTATGCCATGGCCCAACAGGCCAGAAAGCTGCACATCCCCATCACCACCTTTATGATCGCCGAGGACCCCTACCTGATGCAATTCGTACGGGAGTTCACCAAGGCCAATAAGGGCAAGGCCTTCTACACCGGCCTCAAAGGGCTTGGGGAGATGATATTCGAGGATTATCAAAGGAACAGAAAGAAAAGGATCAAAGGATAAAAGAAAAAGTTTCCAAATGCATATGGACCATACAAAGATCAAGACACTGGGGCAACTCAGAGCGGCAGGATATCAAAGCAGGAGCATCAAGGACGAGCTCCGCGAGAATTTATTGCAACGCTTGGCCAAGGGGGAGAAAACCTTCGAGGGAATACAGGGCTATGAGAATTCAGTGATCCCGGAACTGGAACGGGCCATACTCTCCAGGCACAACATCAATCTTCTGGGCCTTCGCGGACAGGCCAAGACCCGATTGGCCCGGTTGATGGTTGGATTGTTGGACCCCTGGATGCCCATAGTGGAAGGTTCGGAGGTCAACGACGATCCCCTTCGTCCCATTTCGAGGTTCGCCCGGGAACTCATTGCGGAAAAAGGGGAGGACACCCCCATTGCATGGATCCCCCGGGAGGAGCGCTTCTCTGAAAAACTCGCCACTCCGGATGTTACCGTGGCTGACCTCATAGGTGATGTGGACCCCATAAAGGCGGCCAATCTGAAACTGTCCTACGCCGATGACCGGGTCATCCATTTTGGGATGATACCCCGGGCCAATAGGTGTATCTTCGTGATCAACGAACTGCCCGACCTGCAGGCCAGGATCCAGGTGGCCCTGTTCAATATCCTACAGGAAGGGGACATACAGATTCGGGGCTTTAAGCTCAGGCTTCCCCTGGACCTGCAATTTGTGTTCACGGCCAACCCCGAGGATTACACCAATAGGGGAAGCATAGTGACCCCCTTGAAGGACAGGATCGGTTCCCAGATATTGACCCATTACCCCCAAACCATAGAGATCGCAAAAAAAATTACCAAACAAGAGGCCCAATTGGACCAACGACAGACCGATTCCATACGGGTGCCCGAACCGGCCCTGGACCTTTTGGAACAAATTGGATTTGAGGCCCGGGAAAGTGAATATGTGGATTCCAAGAGCGGGGTCAGTGCCCGTATGGGCATTACCGCCCTTGAAAATCTAATGAGCACGGCCGAACGCAGGGCAATATTGGCCGGGGAAACCAAAACGACCGTAAGGTTGAGCGACTTCCTGGGGGTGGTACCGGCCATCACGGGAAAAATCGAACTGGTCTATGAAGGGGAACAGGAAGGGGCCGGTTTTGTGGCCGAAACCCTGATCGAGGAAGCGGTGAAATCCCTATTCCCGAATTATTTCCCAAAATTGGAAAAACTTCAGCGCAAGGATGCGGAAACCGAATACGATGAACTGGTTCATTGGTTCTTCGAAGGGGAGGGCTTTGAACTTTTGGACGGGGACAACGATTCCCAATACAGGGCAAAGCTGGACTCCATCGGTCCCCTGGACCGTATGATCCAAACCCACCAGGGAGAAATCGCCAAGGAGGACACCTACTTTATGAAGGAATTGCTGTTGTGGGGCCTGGTGGCCCACAAGAAATTGAGCAAGCACCGGTTTGTACAGGGAATCCAGATCAAGGACCCTTACGGAAGCTATATCAGGGGGTTGTGAGCGGGCAATTGCCTACTGCCAAATATTGAGGTTGCTGTTGTAGTTTTCGAATTTGTAGGCCCCCACATATTTTTTCCTCAACCAAAAGATATGAAGGGTGGACAGGGTCAACAGGCTGTAGAGCACCAAGATCAGTATGCCCATGGGCCTGAAGGTTGGGGGGATCACATGTTCCCCAAATTCGGCCACGCTTCCCAAGGTCATTGCACTGTCGTATATCTTGAACACATAAACCGCCACAAGTCCGTAGACGACATATTCCAGATTTCTCATCTTGGGGTCGGGAAGTTCGTCCTCACTGATCTTGAAGCGGACCACGTACAAATAAAGCAGGTGCACCACGCCCAAAATGGGTATGATATAATTGTCGGGTTTAAGGAAATAGAACTTGTTGGTATATATTCCATAAAAGCTCAATCCCATCAAGGCCACAAGGACCACAATGCTGGTCCATATCATTTTTTTCCAATTGAAATAAACAGTTAGGGAACGCATACAAATCAGAATTTAATTCGATAGTATCGTAAAGAAAAGACTTTCATTTCTCAATGGCCCATTATATCGACCAAGCGATGATATTGTAGGATAATCAGAAAAATCCCATGGCTTGATCTTAAATCATTGGAAATGTCCCATGGACCAATGGAACAAAAATGGGGTCAACTGAAAAGGTCTGAGGATAGATAGCGGTCGCCGCGATCGCAGATTATGGTCACCACGGTCCCCCGATCCAGGGATGCCGCCAATCTCAGGGCCACTGCGGTTGCCCCCCCGGAGCTCATCCCGGCAAATATTCCCTCCTCCTTTGCAAGGCGCCGGGCCGTTTGGGTGGCCTCCTCTTGGCTCACTTCCATAACGCGGTCCACCTTTTTGGGGTCGAAGATTTTGGGAAGATATTCCTTGGGCCATTTTCGTATTCCCGGAATCTTTGCATCATCCGTGGGTTGGACCCCGATGATCTGTATCCCTGGATCCATTTCCTTCAGATAGGTGGAAACCCCCATTATGGTCCCGGTGGTGCCCATGCTGGAAACAAAATGACTGACCTCTCCCCGGCTGTTCTTCCAGATCTCCGGGCCCGTGGTCTCGTAGTGCGAGCGCGGGTTGTCGGGATTGGCGAACTGGTTGAGGATGAAATAATCCTCTTCTGCAGCCATTTTTTCGGCCAATTCGCGTGAATATTCTATGGTTTTGTAAGCAGGGGTGAGGATGACTTCGGCACCGTAAGCCCTCATGGACTTGATGCGCTCCTGCGTGGCGTTTTCAGGCATAATGAGCGTCATCTTTACCTTGAACTTCTGGGCCATCATGGCCAGGGCGATACCGGTGTTGCCACTGGTAGCCTCAACAAGCCGATCGCCTTCTTTGATATCTCCGCGATCGAGCGCACTTTGAATCATGTACAAAGCGGCGCGGTCTTTTACACTACCGCCAGGATTGTTGCCCTCCAGCTTTCCGTAGATGCTTACATTAGGAAACTGCGCAATGTTCTTTATTTCTACAAGTGGCGTGTTGCCAATTAAATCAAATATGGTCATACCTGTGCCTTATAAACTACTAAATCTATTTCTCCTGAATCTTCATTGTACATTTTTGCCTGGTAATAAATCTTGGTATGTGGTACCACGCTTTTGGTGATCCAGACATTGCCTCCGATAATGCTGTCGTGGCCAATAATGGTCTCTCCTCCTAATATTGTGGCGCCGGCATACACGATCACATTGTCTTCTATAGTAGGGTGCCGCTTGCGTTCCGCATCTTCTTTATTCACGCTCAATGCGCCAAGGGTTACGCCCTGGTAAATTTTTACCCTTTTACCGATTACCGTGGTTTCGCCGATGACCACGCCCGTACCGTGGTCGATACAAAAGTGTTCGCCAATGTTGGCACCAGGATGGATATCAATGCCTGTTTTACTGTGGGCATGTTCTGTGATGATGCGGGGAATAATTTGAATCCCCAACTTATGCAGTTCGTGCGCAATCCTATAGGCTGCGATTGCGTAAAATCCCGGATAGGTCCGCACGATTTCACTCTGGCTTTTTGCCGCAGGATCCCCCTCATACATGGCCAGAATATCCTGTGATAGATTGCGATGTATGGCAGGAATGGTATTAAAGAACTCCTGCGCCAGATCTCCCTTTTTTTGACTTATTTTTTCCGGACTTTTATGCAATATCTGACCTAACTGTACCTGTAGCTCCTTCAGGTGTAGCTCCAGATCTTCGGTGGAAGAAAATGGCTTCTTTGCAAAAGAGGGAAATAATGTACCCAGTAGTTCAATGAAGAACTGCGAAACAGTGGCAGGAGAGGGGCAATCGGGACACTCCCGGTGAGCGATGTATAGATTATTAAGAAATGTTTTGTCAATCATAACGATGTGGGAGCTTTCCCGTGCTTGATCCTGTATACGGATACCTGACGGTTTTGATACTCGGATTCAAAATTAAGGCAGTTAGTTTAAAAATCCTATTGATTGACGGGAACCGTTGACGTTGG
>CALDPL010000251.1 GCA_937911965.1 uncultured Allomuricauda sp.
AAAAGTGGATTTTATGAGACTCTGTCCCATGTCTTTTTATGAATTCTTGATTGCCTTGGGCGAAACGGGGATGGCAGAACTTTTGGAAAAGAAAGATTTGAATAACCTGAATTTTTTCAAAAAAAAGCTCATCAATTATCTACGTTATTATTTGTTCGTAGGTGGAATGCCTGAAGCCGTTAAAGATTTTATTGAAAACCGTGACTGGCAAAATGTACGCCGTATCCAAAATCAAATCATCACTTCGTACCGAAACGATTTTTCAAAACATGCTCCAATGGAAATCCTACCCCGTATCAACATGGTTTGGGATAGTATGCCTGCCCAATTGTCGAAAGAAAACAAAAAATTCATATACGGAGTAATCAAAGAAGGAGCTAGAGCGAAAAACTTTGAACTGGCTATACAATGGCTTACGGATGCAGGGCTTTTGCACAAGGTGCATAGCACTTCCAAACCTGCATTGCCTCTGGTTGCCTATCAAGATTTGTCAGCATTTAAGCTTTTCCACAATGACGTAGGATTATTGGGGGCTATGTCCCGATTGAATGCCAAAACCATTGCCGACGGCAACGCCATATTTTCCGAATTCAAAGGTGCATTGGCAGAACAATATGTCTTTCAACAGCTTATCCAAAATGAAACTCTTTCCATTTATTATCATACATTTGATAATAGCAAATACGATCTTGACTTTTTGGTACAGACCGAAAATGATGAGATTATTCCAATTGAAGTGAAAGCTGGAAATAATTTAAAATCAAACAGCTTCAGGCTTTTTTGTCAAAAGAACAAGCCCCAAACAGCCATACGGACTTCGCTGTCGGATTTCAAGGAGGAATCGTGGATGACAAATATTCCCCTGTTTGGTATCAATGCCATTGGTTGAATGTCCGGTTTCCAAATTAGAAGCCTTTGTGACCGTTCCAGTGATTTGAAAATTTTCATTAGGGATTTTAAGTTCTTGAAGGACAAACCTTTGACGGGTTCCCTGGTTCACGTCAAATCCAATCCATAGACTGGGTACCCAAGGTTGGGAACACCACATCAATTCAACAGTCCTTCGGTCAGGGCCACCCAATAGGCTGCTCCCAGAGGAAGGATTTCGGGATTGAAGGTATACTGCGGATGGTGTACCATGGGGGTGTCCCCATTGCCGATAAAACAGTAACAACCCGGTTTTTCCTGTAACATGAAGGCAAAGTCCTCGGACCCCAAAAATGTGGGGCCCGGATATACGGTACGATTTCCTCCAAAGGCTTTCTTTGCGATTTCAAAGGCCTCGATCGTTTTCTCCCTGTCATTGACCAAAACCGCTCCGGGGATGCCCTCCCTGATCTCATGGGTACAGCCAAAGCCCTCCACATGCGTCTTGGTCAGAGTCCGAACCTTGTCCAAGACCAACTTTCTATCCTCAGCGGTCTTGGTACGGATGGAGAGTCGAAGTATTGCCGACTGGGCAATCACATTACCGGCATTCCCTGCCAAGAAGGCCCCTACGGTCACCACGGCGCTATGGGCCGGGGAAATGTTTCGGGAGACAATGGTCTGAAGGGCCATGACCAGGGAAGACGCTGCGACCACGGGATCGTTGCTCAGTTCGGGCATGGACCCGTGCCCCCCTTTTCCGGTTATTTCATTTTCCTAATTGTCCACGGCGGCCATTACATCCCCATCGGCAAAATAAAAACTTCCCAGTTCCAGACCGGGCATATTGTGCATTCCATAGACGGCATCCACTGGAAAACGCTTGAACAATCCATCGCTTATCATGGCCGGGCCGCCTTCCATGGTTTCTTCCCCAGGTTGAAAAATAAGCCGGACCTTACCCTTAAAATTTTTGGTTTCGGCTAGGTATTTGCCCGCTGCGAGCAGCATGGTAGAATGTCCATCGTGCCCACAGAGATGGGAAACCCCCGGAACGAGACTTTTATAGGAAAGTTGGTTGTCCTCCTCAATGGGCAGGGCGTCAAAATCCGCCCTGAGCCCAATGGCTCTTTTGTCATCCCCAACCGTGAGCGAGGCCACAATGCCATGGGTACCGATCCCCGTCTCCACCTCATAGCCCCATTCCCTGACCCGTTCGGCCAGGAAATTGGCCGTATGCTGCTCCTTCATGGAAAGTTCAGGATTACGGTGCAAATGTTCAAACCACTGCATCATTTCTTCTTTTCCTTCCTTCAATTTATCGTATATGGGATTCATAGTATTTTTATCATTGTTTCATTTTTGTCTTTGTTCCTGCCCTGTTCCGCCCAATCTTGGGCGACCAAGGATGGGATAAAATCCGGACTCCGACATGATGGCCATTGCCATCAAAATCCATTTACAGTCCAAAAAGTTACTCCAAAATTTTCTGGTAAAAAACCCATTTTCCAAAAATCAATTGTCCATACATTTCTGCCAGGCAATACAAAGGAACCCTCGATTTCCCATTGAACCCAAGGATTTGGTTGAAAAATCACTTTACTGCCTCCCCCAAAGGGGTAAAATCCATTAATTTAACTACCTTCAACGGCTTGTAAAACCATCCATTATGAGAACCCAATCCTTGTTCCTTGGCCTTGCTTTGGTATTGGCCCTTTCCTGTAAAAAAGAATCGAGCTCCTCCCTGTCGGCCTATCAGGGGGAGGAAACCTATTCGGTGATCCTTGGGGAGACCGTGGTAGGCCATTTGAAGGCAACCACCCAGGGAGATACGATCGATATCGACTACGATTACAAGAACAACGGACGGGGGCCGACCATGGTGGAGCGCATTGTTTTGAACCCCGCGGGCTTTCCGGTGCAATGGGACATCAGTGGGAACACCACCTTTGGAAATGCCATTGAGGAACATTTTTCCCTAGAGGGTCAAAACGCCTCTTGGAGCGATGTTACAGGTACGGGCTCGGCCACTGTTGAAAGTCCCCAACTCTACGTCAACCAATTTGGAAGCCCCTACTCCTCTGTATTGGCTGCCAGAATCCTATTGGAAACCCCGCAGAAGTCCCAAGGGGCACTTCCCATGGGAACCCTGACCCTGACGGAAATGGAATCCCTGAGCGTACCCATGCCCACCGGGGAAGGGGAATTGGCCCTGACCACTTATGCCCTTTCGGGAGCTGGGCTGAACCCCACCTATTTTATCCTGGACGGCCATAGGCGTTTCTTTGCTTCCATTGCCCCAAGTTTTGTCATCATCCGGGAAGGCTATGAAGCCGTGGAAAAGGATATGCGCCAATTGGCGGAGAATTATTCCACCAAACGATATGAAGACTTACAGAACCGGTATGCCCATAAGTATGGAAAGAAGGTCAGAATCCAAAATGTCCGGGTATTCGATTCCAAAAACATGAAATTGACCGATCCCGTCTCCGTAGTGGTTGAAGGGGAAAGAATTTCGGCCTTGGAGGCTGCGGATGCAACGGGGGAAAATGAGGTTCTGGTCGATGGCAAGGGAGGGACCCTTATTCCCGGTCTTTATGAGATGCACGCCCATA
>CALDPL010000252.1 GCA_937911965.1 uncultured Allomuricauda sp.
GGTTCCACTATGAAAATCGATTATTCATAAAATCTTCCAAATAATCCGTAAATTAGAGGAAACTTTACAATCATCTATCACGATGCTCATTATGAAAAAAATAGCCTTTACACTCATCCTTACTTTAATAACCCTTACCACCTCAGCACAAAACCTTGTTGGCGCTTGGGAAAGTGAGGCGACAACTGTCGATGGAAACATCGTAAAACTCGTATAACCGACAACTACTTGTCGAAAACAACGTATAACACCAGCACCAACGATTTCCTGAGCACATCAGGCGGCAGTTACGAGTTGGAAGGAAATAGACTTACTGAATGGGTAGAATTCGATTCTGGCAATCCTGAAGCGGTAGGAACAGAAATCTCTTCTATCCTGCGTATCACTGATTCTGAGATCGTATTTTTAGATGGTCATATGAAGGTGAAAAGAATCGACGACGGCACGCCTGGAGCACTACAAGGTGCTTGGCTCATGTCGGGAAGGACGATTGATGGAGATACCCAGATTAGAGATACGAACACGCCTCGAAAAACCATGAAAATATTGTCGGGAACGCGTTTCCAATGGATTGCCTACAATACCGAGACCAAGGCCTTTATGGGAACCGGGGGCGGCACCTATACCACGGTGGACGGAGCCTATACCGAACAGATCGGCTTCTTCTCCAGGGACGATTCCAGGGTAGGAGCCTCCCTGCCCTTTGGCTTTGAACTGAAACAAGGGGATTGGCACCATTTTGGAAAAAGCAGCAAGGGAGATCCCATGTACGAGGTCTGGAGCAAGCGAAGTCTTTGACAAGAAACTGCCCAAAACCCGGGCATTAGTCGGATATTTTTAGTACTTTTCTTAGGCATTAACCATTAATCCTACAACATGAAAAGCTCAATCTATCTCCTGCTATTTGCCCTGGCCCTGACAGGAAGCTGTGGCAACCCCGCCCCGGGAGCGGAGGCCCTATACGGCCAAAATTGGGAACTCGAATACATCACCGGGCCCCGAATCGCCTTTGAGGGCCTGTACCCGAACAAAAAACCCAGGCTCAGTTTTGACGGGGAGACCGGCAGGGTCTCGGGAACGGACAGCTGCAACGGCTTCTCCGCTGATTTTGAGCTGGAGGGCAACTCCCTCTCCTTTGGGGAACCCGGACCCACCACCCTGATGTTCTGTGGGGGCGGGGAACGCCAATTCCTCGATATGATGAAAAAAGTGGACGGCTTTTCCTTAGAGGACGGAAAACTCAATCTGTTGATGGGGGAACTTCCCATGATGCGTTTCAAAAAAGTGGACCCATGAAAAAGACCCTACTGCCCATCCTTGTCCTGATGATGCTCCACGGCTGTGGGGAACGAAAAAAGGAGGCCCCCCAAGGGGAACCCCGGCAAAGTCCAGCGGATTCCATAAACCTGGAACAAATAGATCCCATGGCCCGGGAATACAGCATTCCCTATTTCAAGGCCCAGGGGACCGAACCTTTTTGGG
>CALDPL010000253.1 GCA_937911965.1 uncultured Allomuricauda sp.
GGAAAACCTTGGGGGATTTTACCGTTGTGGTTGCCAAAGAACAGCTCCGAGGCCGGGGCCAAAGGGGAAGTCTTTGGGAATCTGAAGCCGGTAAGAACTTAACGTTCAGTTTGTTGAAATATTTTACAGTCCTTGGGGCGGAGCGATGGTTTTTGTTGAACATCGCCGTGTCCCTGGCCCTCTGTGAACAGTTGGAGGCCCTTTCAATTCCCAATATCAAGGTGAAATGGCCCAACGACATAATGTCAGGTCCCCATAAAATTTGTGGTATTTTGATCGAAAATGTCCTAAAAGGGCAGTCGATCCAACATTCGGTGATCGGAATCGGGTTGAATGTGAACCAGACCCGGTTCGGGAATCTGCCACGGGCGGGTTCCCTTGCCACGATGAGTGGACGTTCCTTCGATCTGGAGGAACTTCTTCCCCCCTTGTTGGAAAGGCTGCGCACCCATTTGGGGGTGGTCGAGCAAAGGACCGTGCCCCAAATGCTGCCGGCCTACGAGGCGCGCTTGTTCCGAAGGGACCTGCCCACTGCCTTTGCGGATTCCTCCGGGGCGCCCTTTATGGGCATCATACGCGGGGTATCCCCACAGGGAACGCTCATCCTGGAACTGGAGGACGGACAACGTAGAACCTTTGACCTCAAGCAGGTTTCCCTGCTCTATTGACCGATTTTGTCGAGATTGGCGGAAAGGGTCTCCATGAACTTGGTGATCGGCGCCTTGACCATCATGGCCATCATGGCATTGAACTGCCCCTCGAAACTCAGGCCCACTCGGGATTGTTCCCCGTCCAGGGCCCGGATGTCCGCGGTCAGGGTAAAGGGAAGCTTGTCGCTTGCGGCGCCAAGGACCACCTTTTGGTGGGGCTGTTGTTCCTTGAGCCTGAGGACGATCTCCGGCATGCCCTTGAGGGCGAACTTGAAGGTCTTTTCGTCCAGGATCTCAAATTTGTCGATGTTCTCCGGCATCAGGACCTCAAAGTTTCTGAGGTCCGTCAGGAATTCAAATACTTCGCGGTCGCTTTTGGGAATGTTGCGTTCTTGGCCTTGGATGTGCATATGCTAAGTTTGTTTCCACCCCTGTGGATTCGCACGCCACTCCAAAAGGGCCTGCATTTGGGATGGGTGTATGTAATCGGTTTCAACGGCCTGTTGGATCAGGTGGCCGTAGTCGGAGAGGGTGTGCAGTTGCACCCCTTCCGCTTCAAAATTGTCCTGGGCAATGGGGAAGCCATAACTGAAAATGGCCAACATGCCGGCCACCTCCAAATTTTGTTCCCTCAGGGCCCTGACGGCCCCCAGGCTGCTTTTCCCGGTACTGATCAGGTCCTCGATGACCACGACCCTTTGGCCGGGTTCAAAATGCCCCTCGATCTGGTTCTGCCTGCCATGGGATTTGGGTTCCGGCCTCACATAGATGAAGGGCAGGCCCAGGGCCTCGGCCACCAGGATCCCTATGCCGATCGCACCGGTGGCCACCCCGGCGA
>CALDPL010000254.1 GCA_937911965.1 uncultured Allomuricauda sp.
AAATATAATCAGGTAATCCAGAAGGGTAAGTGATACCATATTATTGCATTTGTTTAAAGATAGGAATTGAATCCGAGCACAGCCATTTTTTTTGACAATCCGATATCCGATATAAGTAAAGGAAGGGATTGCCCTTCCTTTACCTAAATTAACTACAAAATAAAACTAACTCGAAAAATGAAATTAACAAACTCTTCACCGCAAAATTTCCAAACCGGTCCGCACTTCAAAACAAATCGGGACCTGTCCCTGCCCCCAATGGGGGGCCGATGGGCCAAGAAACCGGCCCATCGGCTTTGCAACGGTTGGACCGTTTATTGTGCAAACCACAATTTTGTGCCTTGGACATTTGGGCCCTGTACACCTTCCACTGCCGAGAAATTGGGATTGTCCTGGGCTCCCGATCCATAACGTAAACGCTGTGGATAGTCCCCGTTAAGAGTACCCAACTCATAGATCACGGGGTCGGATACCCCATTGGCCAAACTGGCCGGATAGCCGGTGTCGCGGACCACTGCCCAGGCCTCAAAACCATCGGTATAGCTGGCCAACCACCTTTGGTGGGCAATCTTTTCAAGTTGCTCCTCCAAGGTTCCGGTACTGATGTCCGCAGCATCCTCGTTCGCAATATAGGTTTCCACATCCCCTGAAGGGACCTCCCAAATCTTCATGGCTTCCCTGATTCCGTCGGCAAAGAGCTCCTGGGCGTCCCCGGTGGCACCCGCCAAACCTCTCAAGATGGCTTCGGCCCGCAGAAAATAGGCCTCTGCACTGGTCAGTACGATTTCGGGATAGGCTTTCACCTGGGACCCTTTTTGTTGGGTCACCATTTCTCCCGGAAGGCTGAACATGTCGTATCGCATATAGGGCAGGACATCGCCGTTCACCCGGGTCGGAAGACCGATATATTGTCCCCCTGGAACTTCAAGGGTGACCTCGGCCCCATCCACGGTTTCCGTATAATCGGCTCCGGCCGCATCCAAGGTGGCCTTGACAAAGTCAACCCTTACCTGAAAATTGGGGTCGGGCGTGCTAACGTCATTGGAAAAGACGAAGCTGCCCCCTACGGCCGGTTCGGCATAGATGGACAAACGGGGATCATTGTTGTCCTTCAACATATTGACCAAGGTATTGCCCACCTTCCATTTGGAGCCGGTGCCCCCAAAGTTGTGCCATACGTCCCCATAGGCCGCTGCATCCCATTCGCTGATGACAAAATCCTTTTCCATGAGCACGCTGCCAGTGGACTCGTCCAACAATGGCGCGGAAAGGGCCTCACTGATCGCGGTCGCGGCAAAATCGTCCCCGGCAGCGCCAAGGGCCCGCATTCCGATCCTCAACTTCAGGGTGTTGGCCAGACGTTTCCATTTCTGTAGGTCGCCCCCACAATAGAGGTCGTTGGACCCGGCGTCATTGACCCCCAAACCGGTGCGCTCGGCGGACCCAATGATCGACATGGCCTGGTCGAGTTCGGCGATCACCCCTTTATAGACCTGTTGTTGTGTGTCGTATTTTGGGGTCAGGATGCCTTCCACCCCGGCCTCGCTATAGGGGACCATTCCAAAGGTCTCCGTATACATTTGATAATAGAGTCCCTTCATGATCAAGGACATGGCGTACATGTATTCGTTCTCCAATTCTCCACCTTCCTTGACAAAATCGGTGAAGCCCTTGAGGTTGCCCAGATATCCGGCAAGCCAGTCGTAGGTTGCATCGGTATAGGCCACATCATAGGTATAGCACAGCCCTTCCGACCACCAACCTCCACTGAACCCAAAGGTAAAGTGTCCGGCAAATCGATCCGCATGGATCAGGTGGGCCCTCCAATAGGGAAATCGGTCGGGGGAATACAGTTTGTACTGGGTGTTGGTCAAAAAGTATTTGGCACTGACTTCATCGGAAAAAAAGCCTTGGGGATCCGTATTGATTTCGTCAAAACTTTTGGTACACGAAACAATCGAGGCCACAGAGATCAAGCCCAATAGTATGTTTTTTAGTTTTCTCATCGTAGCAATGGATTAAAAGTTTACATTCAAGCTAAGCCCAAAACTCCTGGTGGAGGGGAGGGCATAGAAAAGGACACCTTGGCTGAAATTGGAGGTGGAATAACTCGATTCCGGATCGAAATTATCGACATCCTTGTAAAGGAACAACAGGTTCCTGCCCACTGCGCTGAGTGAGGCCCTGGTCACAAATGTGTTCTCCAACATCTTGCTTGGGAAATTATAGGTAAGGCTCAGTTCACGAAGCCGGACATTGGTCTGGTCATAGACGTATTCCGATCCGATCCCACTGACGGCCCCCCAATAATCCTGGGCACTTATGGTGGTGGTGTTGGGCGAAAAAGTGCCATCCCCATTATCGATGACCCCATCCACCAAGACCCCGCCTTCACGGTACTGCAAGGTCCTTTCGGAAACCCCTGAGGCATCCAATCCGGCATCGGTGCCCGAATACACCTCACCCCCGATCCTGAAATCGATCAGGGCGTTCAGACTAAGGTTCTTGTAACGGAAATTGTTTGTGAACCCCCCTATGGCATCGGGTTGGTAGTTTCCAAATTTCTCCCGGGTCCCTGAGGATTGCGGCCTTCCTTCGGCGGTAAGGATCAATTGGCCGGCATCGTTCCTCAACCAGGTGGTGGTCTCGATATCCCCGAAGCCTTCCCCTACCCGGGCCACTGTATTGACCACTCCGGAATTGGTGGTGCTGAAGGAGAAAAAGTCCTGTCCATCCACCAGATTGATCAATTTATTCTCGTTCTTGGAAATGTTCACGGAAGTTTCCCATGTAAAGTTTTGGGTCTGCACCGGGGTGCCCCCCAACAAAACCTCAAAGCCCTTGTTGGTGATCTCCCCCACATTGGTCCTAAATGCGGAATATCCCGAACCCGGATCTAGGGGCACGTTGAATATCAAATCCTTTGAACTGATGTCGTAATACGAAAAGTCAGCGTATAGCCTATTGTTGAAGGCCCGGAACTCAAATCCGAATTCGGTGGATTTCACATCCTCCGGCCTAAGGCTCTCACTGAAAAGTGTGGACTCCCGGGTCACGGTCACATTGTTCAAAAAGCCATTGGCCGAAATCCGGAACAGATTGACCAATTGATAGGGGTCGGTATCATTGCCCACCGAGGCCACACTGCCCCTTAATTTGAACAGATTCACATTGGGGCCCATATCAAAGGCTTCGTTCAAAAGCAAACTCAAACTCGCCGAGCTGTAGAAATACGACCTGTTTTCCGCTGCCAGGGCAGAGGACCAGTCGTTCCTTCCGGTGAGGTCCAAATAAATCATGTCGTCATAGGCAAAGGACAGTGCCCCGTACACGGAGTTCACATGTTTCTTGATCAAGGGACTTTGGGAGGCGAACAGTTCTTCGGTATTGTCCAAAAACGGCCTTCCCGGAATTTTGATGTTCTTGCCCTGGGTACTGGACCTGATGGTGGAAAAACGCAGGCCATTGGCCCCCAAGTTGGCATTGAGGTTGAATTTATCGGTCAGGTCCTTGTTGAACATCAACAGAAAATCATAATTGGTCTCCGTTCTTTTGTTCTGGGAATAATTCACTTCCCCGGCGGTAAAGAAATGGCGGCCCACACTGTAGACCATCTCCGTATCCTGGGTGATGGCATCGGTACCCACACGTACAAAGGCGGAAAGCCAATCGTTGAAGTCGTACTGCAGTTTTGCGAATCCTGAAATCCTGGAACGTCGGTCCGAATTGGAATCGTTGAAGAGCATCCAATAGGGGTTTCCTCCTGAGGAGGTCGGTGCGATCACCCCATAAGGATTGGAGGGATCCAGTGGATTGGTCAAATCCTGATAGGTCTTCAGATCGTTGGTATGGACATTGCGGACCAGGGGCCACACATAGGCCATGACCCCTTCCGTTCCCTGTGTGGGCCTGTTATTGGCCTTTTGAAGGAAATAGGTCACCCTGCTGTCCAGGCTCAGTTTATCCGATAGCTTTGTAAAGGCACGGAGGTTGAAATTGTCCCGGTCCACGTTTGAATTGGGTAGAATGGACTTTAAATCGGAATTGGTGTATGAAAAAAGAACAGAGGAATTTTCATTTCCCGAACTCATGGAAATGGTATTGATGAAACTGGTCCCTGTCTCGAAAAAATCCTCCACATTGTTGGGTTGTGCCTCATAGCTTCTCATTTGTCCATTATAGGCCAAACGTTCAGATCCATCAAACCGGGGACCCCAGGAACTGTTTCCCTTGACCGAAGCTATTTGTGCGGCCAGGGGATCCCCTGGATTTACTGTTGGAAAGTTTCCATCGGTCCCACGGCCATACTGATTTTGGTACTTGGGAAGCACGAAGGGGTCCTCAAAGGTCGCACTGGAAGTGAAGGAAATGCCCAATCCTTTTTTCAGGGCCCCTCTCTTGGTGGTGATGATGATGACCCCGTTACTCGCCCTGGAACCGTAAAGTGCCGCCGCATTGGGCCCTTTGAGCACGGACAGGGATTCTATGTCGTCCGGATTGATGTCCGAAATCCCCGAACCAAGATCCGGAATGCTGTACTCCCCGGCACCCGCAGGGCTAAGAGCGCTGTTGTCTATGGGCACCCCATCGACCACGTAGAGGGGTTGGTTGTTCCCCATGATGGAGTTGTTTCCACGGATAATGACACGCGTGCCCCCGGCCGGTCCCGAAGTGGTCCTGGAAACGACCACCCCGGCAACCTTGCCCGCAAGGGAGTTTACCACGTTGGGTTCCTTGACCAGGGAGACCTCGTCGCCCTGTACTTCCGTGACCGCATAGCCCAGGGATTTTTTCTCCCGGCTGATGCCCAAAGCGGTGACCACCACCTCGCTCAATTGCTGGGCGTCCTCTTCCATGCTCACATCGATCCTTGTCCGGCCATTGGTTGCGATCTCCACGGCTCCCATTCCCAAAGAGGAAAATTCCAATACGGCATTGCCGCTGGAAACCGTGATGCTGTAATTTCCATCGAAATCGGTCGATGTCCCATTGACGGTCCCCTTTTCAACCACGTTGACGCCGGGCAGGGGAGCACCCCCTTGATCGGTGACCGTTCCGGTAATTGTCTGTGCCATGATTCCCTGTAGGGAACACATGGCCGCAAAAACAAGTACAATCTTGAGTTTTTGAATCATTTCAGTTAATTTGAGTGTTAGTGAATTTTAGCCCATATGTTAAATTTTAATTAACATACTAAGGTGAAAATCCTTATTTGTTAACGATATCTAAAAGTTTTTCGACCAACAACAAGGTTGAAAAGCCGAAGGGAGGACTACATTCAATGAATCAGAACGGAATTGAAAATTAAAAAAGGGACCAATGTAGAGGAAACGACCGAGCCATCCATATGGTGGAAATGGCGAATCGAGGAACCTCCCCCTATGCCCCCTGAATCAAAGGTGTATACGGGAAAATCGGTCCCATGTCAAAATACGATTATGCGGCCCTTGGGGTCTGCTCCGAAGGCCCTTATTTGGAATCTCGGATAAGTTCCAGCATTTCATGGCTCAGGGCTGGCCCGTCAAAAAAGGAGACTCCCTTGGCCCCACTGCGTTTGGCCTGGGATATGGCCTCCTTGAGTTCCGCTGCTTCCATCCCGGGAACAAAAAGACCGGTATGAAGTTCGGTTGAACCAAGTTCCAGATCCCGTACCCCCTGGGCCGTGGCAAATCCCACCCAGTCCGTATCCTCCTGGTAGAATTGGTGGTAGATCATCGGTAGGACCGCATCCACCTTCCATTTATCCCAACGTTGGCGAACCATATGATCGGCCATCTCCGGATAGGGAAATACGGCCGCTGTCAAGTTTTTTCCATTCTTGTGTGCCAATTCATAGGCCCGATCGACCACTTCCCCGATCTTGTTGAGCCGAAATTGCTTCCATTCCATATCGATGGCCGGATTTTCCATCTCCCTGGGATTCTTGTGGTGGATCTTTTCAAATTCGCTTACACACACATCGCAATAACAAAAATCGAACTGGGGAAGTTCCACTTCCTGGACCAAATCGTATTTGGGCAGAAGTCCAATGGGCAAAAAGATGTCCGGATATCGGATGTAGTCCAGATGTACACTGGCAACATCCCCTACTTTGGCCAGGCCTTCGACCAGATCCAGGACATGCTGCCTGGAAGCCTCCCGTGTCGGGCACAAAAATTCATAATAGTCCACATAGGGTCTGTGATCGAATGCCGATTTCCCCTCCCTGCTCACCACATACCACTCCGGGTGCTGCCTGACCACCGGATCCCCTGGACGGCACATGGCCATGAGCCAGGCATGGAGTTCCAGGCCCGCATCTTTGACCAAAGGAGCCAACCGTCCCAAGAGCATCGGATCTGCATTGGTGTTGATCAGCACCGCGTCCAATCCGTGTTCGGCATATTTTTCAAATTCTTCCCTGTAAGAGGCATCGTCCCGATCGGGATCCGCGGTGATCCAGGTCCAATACTTGAATTCCGATTCCTCCACCCCTTGGGCAGTATCCGTATTGGCATTGCTCGATTTCTGCCCGATATTGTCCAAACAGGAGAATAGGCACAGGCTCAGTATCCCGGCTAAAATTGTTCTTGTATTCATTGGTTTTCCACTTTATTGATTGTTTCGGACTTGCCGTCCTCCCTGATTTGGTACCATTGGCCGGTAAAGGGACTTTTGGCCCGGATGGTCCATCCCGCCCTGTGTATAGCCAGGTCCATTGGGACCCGGTCGCCATCCGCAAGTTTGAGATCGATGTCCAAATCTTTGATCTTCCCCGCATATCGTCCCTTTTCCCGAAAGTGACTTTTTTGTGCCCTGTACAATTTATATAACAGCCATCTGATCTGTTCGTCCTTGGGAATGCTGAACAAATCGGGATTACCCACATTGTTCGGTGAGAAATAGGCATAGCCCCAATGTTCGGGCTCGTGCATATTGATGACCCCCTGTGGGGACCACACCCAATTGTATTCCGGTAGGAATTTCCCTTCCCCATCCTTCTTTCGGGCGTAGCTTCCCCGATCCAGGTCAAAATCCCAGTTGACCCTGGAAAAGTTGATTCTCCAAAAGCTGCCCACGGGCAGCTCATTGCTCCCGCTGGCCTCGACAAGGACTTCCCAGGGCATGGCCACCTCAACGCTCCAACCCCGGTCCAGATCTGAAGGGTCGTTAAGGCTTCCCTGGACATGCACGGCGGATTTCAGCCCCAATATGTCCCAACTGTCCAAGATGGGTCCCCCTTCCCTATAGGGCTTTACCAAGAAGAGATCCCATACCGTGTTCAGGGCGTTCATTTCAAATTCGTAATAGTTGTGGGTATCCCCGTCCGGGTCGATGAAAATCTCAAAATCGTTGTTGTAAAAAATCACGGTATCCCTTTGTTTCAAGGTCCCCCAAACATGGGGCTCCTCCATTTGGGCGTGGAAGTACAGGTATTCCTCATCCCAGAGCATCTTCATCCGGGTCAGGTAGGTAGGTTTGAGTATCCCTTCAATATCGATGAAGGGCACCGACCAAGGGGCTTTTTCCCAGGACTCCTCATCGGCAAGGCCATCGATCGTCAGGGGCCCCAAGCTTTTGTACACCACCATGGACCGGGGATCAAGGTCCTGCTGGGCCCAACATGGACCTTGGACCAAAAAAATCAATAGGACCAAGGCCAATTGTGGGATGGCTCCCTTTTTGACAAAGGTGGTTTGTTGGCTTATCATTTTTTATGTTATCGGTTCTCCGGCCTTTCCAAAAATTGTGAATGGACCGGCCGTAAACCGTATTTAATGTAAAAATTCATAAATTCATCGTTAATTTATGCCTTTTATTAGACCAACGACGGCCCAGAGTGGCCAAATGCCCTAAAAAAAGCCAAATGTCCCATCCCGTGAATCTGGAAAATCCAATCAAGAACAAACTCTTGGGCAGCTCGATTTCGGGTTTCAAGATCACGGCATGGCACCACATCATTTTTTGGACACTCTACTTTACTTTCAATTTTCTTCGTTGGGGCACCTATTTCAATGATTTTCTGTATTCCCTGAAAGCAAATCTTCTGGGGTTCCCCATTCATATAAGCCTATCCTATTTCACCATATATTTTCTGGTACCCAGATTTATCTTCAAAAGGAAGTACCTCGCATTTATCGGCCTGTTGGTGCTTTCCATTTATGTCATGGTGGTGTTGAAATTCTTGCTCACCTATTTTCTGATAAGTTACAATGTCTGGCCGGAAGGTCCCGAGACCCATAGCCTGACCTTCAATTATACGGTGGTGATGATGCTGGGCGAACTCTATGTGATCACCTTTGCGGCCTCCTTCAAATTCATGATGGATTGGCTGCGGGAAACCGGAAGGGTGGCCCGTTTGGAACGGGAACAACTCGAGACCGAACTCCGTTTTCTGAGGGCGCAGATCTCTCCCCATTTTTTCTTCAACACCTTGA
>CALDPL010000255.1 GCA_937911965.1 uncultured Allomuricauda sp.
TGGGAGGGATCGCCCTGTTGACCTGGCTCTCCTGCTCCCCAACAAACGATGGGCCATCCGATGGGTCCAAATTCAAGGTCATTGCCCCAGTGGTTCGGGACACCATCCATACAAACCGGTACGTGGCCGAAATCAAGGCGGTCCAAAACGTGGACGTCCGGGCGCGGATCGGGGGGTTTATCCAAACCGTACCGGTGGATGAGGGACAGACCGTCCATAAGGGTCAGGTCCTTTTTACCATGGACGACCAACAATTGCAACAGGACCTGAACCGGGCCACGGCAGCCACAAAAAGTGCCGAGGCCGAACTGAGATCTGCCGAAATTGAACTGGAGGGTTCGCAGAAATTATTGGACAGGGATTTCATTTCCCTTTCCGAGTTCAAGCTGGCCGCTTCCAAAGTCGAGGCCTTGAGGGCAAAACTGGAGGAAGTCCAAACGGACCTGGCCCAGGCCAGCCTCAACCTTTCCTTTGCACAGATCAGGGCCCCCTTTGACGGGGTCATCAACCGAATTCCGTACAGAACGGGCAGTCTGGTTGAAGAGGGCAGTCTGCTGACCAGCATATCGGATTTGGGGGAAATGTTCGCCTATTTCAACATTTCCGAAGTCGATTATCTGAACCTCAAAGACAACAACTCCAAGGAAGTACGTCTGCTGTTGGCCAATGGAAAGGCCTATCCCCACAGTGGAATCATCGAGACCACCGAAAGTGAGTTCGACCCGAATACGGGCACCTTGGCCTTTAGGGCCAGGTTCCCCAACCCGGACAAACTTCTCAAACACGGGGGCAGTGGAAAGATCGAAGTGGGAAATAAAATCCAGAACGCCCTGCTCATCCCCCAGAAGGCCACCTTTGACAGCCAGGAACACCTCTGCGTGTTCGTGGTCGGGGAGGACCAGATCGCGCGGGTCCGAAAAATCGATCCCTTGCTGCGCCTGCCCCAACTCTTTGTCGTCGGTTCCGGCCTATCGGCGGAGGAGCGGATTCTCTACGAGGGTATCCAAAGGGTACGGGAAGGGGATAAGATCGAGACCGAGATCATCACCTTTTCCCAGCTCTTTGGCCCGGTCCAATAGGGGGAGGAACCCCCGTACAAAACAATCCCCGGGCCCTGGAACCAATGCTTCAGGGGTCCAGGGGAACCATGACAAAAAAGAAACACCAAAAAACATTCAATGAAACCAAATATCATCGATCGGCCCATACTGGCCATAGTCATCTCGCTGATCATCCTGATGCTGGGCATACTGTCCCTTTTCCGTCTGCCCATGGCCCTGTTCCCCTCCGTGGCCCCACCCGAGGTCAATGTGGAGGTGGAATATCAGGGGGCAAATGCGGAAACCGTGACCAAGGCGGCCATAGAGCCCCTGGAACGCGCCATCAACGGGGTTCCGGGAATGAAATACATGAGCAGTGATGTGGGCAATGATGGCGTGGGAATCGTACAGGTCATCTTTGAAACGGGTACGGACATCAACGATGCGGCGGTCAACGTACAGAACAGAATCACCGACGTGATGGGGGAACTGCCCCCGGAGGTCATCCAAAGAGGGGTGCTGATCGGGAAGGAGGAGAACGCCATTTTGATGTACCTGAACCTATTCAGTGACGATCCCACGATGACCGAAAGTTTTATCCACAATTTTGCGGACCTCAACGTCCTCTCCGAATTGAAACGGGTCAAAGGGGTCGGTTATGCCAATATATTGGGAGCCAAGGAATACGCCATCCGCATTTGGCTCAAACCGGATCGAATGCTGGCCTATGGGGTTGCCACCGATGACATACTCCGGGCCTTGGACGAGCAAAACCTGGAGGCCTCCCCCGGAAAGATCGGGGAAAACTCGGATCGTGGCGATCGATCCACCCTGCAATACGTGCTCCGGTATCCGGGGCGGTTCAACACCTTGGCCCAATACGGGGACATTCCAATACGATCCACCCAAGATGGAAGGATCTTGAGGATAAAGGATGTGGCAGAGTTGGAATTCGGGACCGAATACTTTGATGTGGAGGCCAAGTTCAACGGCAGGCCCGCGGCCTCGATCGTCCTGAAACAATTGCCGGGCTCCAACGCAAAGGAGGTCATAGACCAGGTAAAGGAGCGGATGGCGGAACTCAAGGAAAGCATGTTCCTCCAAGGCATGGATTATGAGGTGAGTTATGACATATCCCGCTTTATGGATGCTTCCATAAAGGAAGTGATCAAGACCTTTATCGAGGCCCTTCTGTTGGTCACCCTGGTGGTCTTTTTGTTCCTGCAGAACTGGAGGGCCACCCTGATTCCCACCCTGGCCGTACCGGTATCCATTGTGGGCACCTTCTTTTTCATGCAGTTTTTCGGATTCTCCCTGAACCTGATCACTCTCTTTGCCCTGGTCATAGTGATCGGGATCGTGGTGGATGATTCCATAGTGGTGGTGGAAGCCGTGCATGCCAAGATGGAACGGGAGGGATTGGGGGCCAAAGCGGCCACAAAGGCGGCCATGAAGGAAATTCGTGGGGCCATAATCGCCATTACCCTGGTCATGTCCGCGGTCTTTGTGCCGGTGGCTTTTATGGGCGGGCCCTCCGGAATCTTTTTCCGGCAGTTTTCACTGACCATGGCCACGGCGATCGTGCTTTCGGGAATCGTGGCCCTGACCCTGGCCCCTGCCCTTTGCTCCTTGATCCTAAAGCATCCCGAACCGGGACGGAAAACCTTCCTTGTCGGTTTTTTCTCCCGTTTTGACCGATGGTATGAAAAGCAGGAGGGCCGCTATAAGAACCTGTTGGAGGTCATCATCGACCGCAGGTTGGCCACCTGGGGCATCCTTTTGGTCTTTGTGTTGGGCACCGGGATATTCGGGAACATCCTTAGGATGGGTTTTATCCCCAATGAGGACCAGGGAATGTTCTATGTCAATGTGCTCACCCCTCCGGGATCCACCCTGGAGCGCACCAAGGAAGTCGTTGATGCCGTGGCCTTGGAGGCCCAGGCCCTGGGGGATGTGGAAAGCGTTTCCTCCCTGGCGGGCACCAACGTCCTTTCCGATGGGACGGGGGCCACCTATGGAAGCTGCCTGGTGAACCTCAAGGCCTGGAACATGAGAAAGACCTCTGTGCAGGACATCATTGCCCAGCTCAGGGAACGTATCGCCCATATCAAGGATGCGGACATCGACTTCTTTCCCCCACCGGCAGTCCCGGGATATGGAAACGCCAGCGGCTACGAGTTGAAATTGCTCGACAGGACCCCGGAGGGGGATCTCAAGGCCATGGAGTCCGTGACCATGGAGTTTGTGAAAAATCTGGAGGAACGGCCCGAAATCGCCAGCAGTTTTACCATCTTCAATGCGAGCATCCCACAATACACTTTGGTGGTGGACCACGATATGGCCGCCCAGAAGGGGGTCACGGTCAACAATGCGATGAACACCCTTTCGGCCCTGGTGGGAAGTGAGTATGCCTCGAACTTCATAAAGTTCGGCAAAACCTATAAGGTGATGGTACAGGCCCTGCCGGAGTACAGGGCCGATCCCCGGGACATCCTGGAGTTCAGGGTCAGGAACGACCGGGGGGAAATGGTGCCGCTTTCGAACTTCATCAGCTTGGAAAAGTCCTATGGGGTCGATCAGATCACCCGCTACAATATGTACAATTCCGCAGAGATCAATGGGGAACAGGCCGATGGATACAGCAGTGGGGATGCGCTCAAGGCCATTGTGGAAGTGGCCCGGGAAAAATTGCCCAGGGGATATGACATCGCCTGGTCCGGAATCACCTTTGACGAGGCCAATACCGGAAATGAAGGAATCGTGATTTTCTTTATCTGCCTGCTCTTTATCTTTTTGATCCTAACGGGGCTATACGAGAGTTTCAAGCTTCCCCTACCGGTGATCTTCTCCCTGCCCACCGGAATATTCGGGGCTTTCTTCGCCTTGACGGCATTTGGGCTTGAAAACAACATTTACGCCCAGATCGCCATGGTCATGTTGATCGGGCTGTTGGGCAAGAACGCCATCCTTATCGTGGAGTTCGCCGCCCAAAGTCAACGGGAGGGAAAATCGGCCCTGCAAGCGGCAATGGAAGGGGCCAAGCTCCGCCTACGCCCCATACTGATGACCTCCTTTGCCTTTATGGCAGGGCTTCTGCCCCTGATCCTCAGCACCGGGGCCGGGGCCGTGGGCAGCCGTACCATCGGTGTGGCGGCCTTGGGCGGCATGTTGTTCGGCACCATTTTCGGGCTCATCATCGTTCCGGGCCTCTACCTGATTTTTGCAGGGGCCTCCAGAAAACATGGTAGGGGCGACGACTCCCCCCAATTGAAATCCATTAAAAACGAATAA
>CALDPL010000256.1 GCA_937911965.1 uncultured Allomuricauda sp.
TTTGGTCTTGTAATTTTTGCTGAGTTTTTGGTCGGTCAAAATGGCCCGTACCATTTCCACGGGCATGGCATTGAGCCTCATGACCTTGTCGTGATATTCCTTATTGGTCATTTTTCCACTGCCCACCAATTCCTTTTGCAGGGCATAGAACTGGTGCCCCCCGGTCAGATAGGCCAATTGGTAGAGCGGGGGATAACTGCCCACAAAGGAACGCCTAACCTCCCCTTCCGCATTGGCCCGCTCGTGACCGACCCGGTCCACCAAAAAGTCGATGCACTCTTGTGGGGTCCATTTGCCCAAATGATAGTTCAGGGAAAAGATGATTCGGGCACAGCGGTGCATATGCCAGAACAACATCCCGATCCGGTCCTCGGGACTCTGGGGAAAATCCATGTCCCAGAGCAAAAGTTCCCAGTACAGGGCCCATCCCTCCGTCCAGAACGGGGTGCCAAAATTCCGATAGTCCCTATATCGGCTGTTCATGAAGAACTGTAGGTTGTGCCCCGCCAAAAGTTCATGGTGGACCGTGGCCCGGGAAAAGTGGGGGTTGTTGCCCCTCATACTCATCATCCGCTGCCCGTAGTCCATGTCATCGGTGGGATAGGAAATGCTTATGTTGGTCCCCCCGGTAAAGAAAGGGTTCACCAACTGGCGTTCGGGGCTCATCATCATCATTCCCCAAACCTCCTCGGCCAGAGGGGGCAGGGTGATCAAATCGTTCTTTTTCAGAAAATCCACGGATTCATTGTGCAGGCGAAGGATCAGTTCGGGTTGTTTCCCCGGTTCCACAAAAGATTGTTTCACCTTCTCCTGAGCGGCCTTCCAGTCGTCACCGAAGCCCATTTCCCGAGTGGCCTTCAACAACTCCCTATCGCACCATTTGAATTCCTCCTCGGCCAAGGCTATCAATTCTTCCGGGCTATAGGGGATCATCTCGTACTCCAATTGTTTGACCAGTTCCGCCCTCCCCACGGCTACCCCGACAATACCGCTTTCATCCACGGGCTTCCCGATATCCGCCTTGGTCTTGAAGAGTTCCCCATAGGCTTCCAATCCGTCCATAAGGGCCTTATGGGAAGTGGGCATCCACCAAGAGAACAAGGGGTCGTATCCGTTGTAGAAACCAAAAACATTTTCCACTGAATTTTTGAGGTCCTCGACCACCAATAGGGCCTGTTCCACCTCCAAACGATCCAGGGCTTCGATCCCTTCCAAGGTGGTGGTCAGGGCTTTTATCCGTTGGGCCGCCTCGTCCCATTCCCTGGCCATTTTGGCCGCATCGGGCTGCAATCCCCTCCTGCGGTCCTTGAGGTAAGGATAAATTTTGTCCGAGAAAGGGAACCACTTTTTGATCTTCCGGTAAATGGCTTCTTCCTCTGAAGCCTTGTCGTTGTCCCGTTCCAAGTCCCTTTTGAACAATATATAGTCCACCTTGCATTCTTGGGGAAGGGAGGCAAAATCCAATCCCTCAAGTTTGGAGAGGTAATCATTGCGGAGTCGCACGTACCTTGCCCGCCGCTCGGGGGAGCCACCTGCGTCCATGGTCCTGCCCCAACCTCTGCCCCCGCTGGCCGGGGAGTAGAAACGGACCAGTGAATTGAAGTCCGCTTGGTATTTGGTCATAAGGTCCGGCATTTCATCGCAGGGCACATAGAGTCCCGAAGCGTTGTTTTGGGCGTGAAGCCCAGGCTGGATCGTCATGCCCAATAGGCAGAGGATCATCCACATGATTCTAGAATTGTTCATTCCCATGGTGTATTTGGTTATAAGTAGTTTCAATGTAACATGGACGATGCCCGCCCCCTGGGGATGGGCATGGCCAAAGGGTTCCAAAACCGGGATTCCCCGAATCTTAAAGATAGGGTGGATTGCCCCCATACCTTTATAGCATATTAACCGCATTTGGTATTATGTTGCCGGATATGATACCCCGATTCCCAATCATTGGGGAATTCCAAGGTCAAGGGGCCTCCATCGCTGAAGGCCCCTTGGGACTGAATCCAAAAAACAAACAAAATATTACTTGCCATAAAACCTCCATGATGTCTTGAAGTTCTTGCTGAGTTTTTGGTCGGTCAAAATGGCCCGTACCATTTCCACGGGCATATTGTTCTCCCTCAAAACGGCATCGTGGTATTCCTTCAGGCTCATTTTTCCCGAATCGACCAGTTCCTTTTTCAGTGCGTAGAACTGCAGCCCACCGATCTTGTAGGCCAATTGGTAGAGCGGACCATATCTACCCGTAAAAGATCTTCTGACCTCTCCTTCCGCATTGGCCCGTTCATGTCCCACCCGGTCCACCAGATAATCGATGCACTGCTGTGGGGTCCATTTGCCCAAATGATAGTTCAAGGAGAAAATGATCCGTGCATTGCGGTGCATTCTCCAGAACAACATCCCGATCTTGTCCTCGGGCGATCTGGGGAAGCCTTCGTCCCAAAGGATGAGCTCCCAGTACAGGGCCCAGCCCTCGGACCAGAAGGGAGTCCGGAAGTTCCTATAATCCTTGTACCTCTTGTTCATAAAGCCTTGAAGGTGGTGACCGGCAATGAGTTCATGGTGGACCGTTGCCCTTGAAAAATGGGGATTGTTTCCCCGCATGCTCATCATCTTTTCATCGTGCTCCATGGTGTTGGTGGGATAGGAGATCAACAGGGTCTCCCCTCCCAAAAAGAAAGGGGCAATCTTTTGCCGCTCCGGGCTCATCATGGCCATCCGCCAAGTCTCCTCGGCCACCGGAGGGATGGTCAACATATCGTGCTCCTTCAAAAAGTCGATGGATTGATTGTAGAGTTCCAACATGGCCTCGGGCTGGAACCCCGCTTTGACATAGGTCTGCTTTACCTTTTCCTGGGCCGCTTTCCAATCGTCCCCAAAACCCATTTCCCGGGAGGCCTTCAGGAGTTCGGCCTCACACCAGGCGAATTCCTTGTTGGCAATGTCCACCAGTTCCTCGGCCGAATAGGGGATGAAGGCCTCTTCCAATTGGAACTTCAATTCCTTTGCCCCGATGGGATTGCCCACAATCCCGCTTCCGTCATCCTTGGAAAGGGTGTTGGGATCCACCTTGCTGGCGATCAGTTCCCCATAGGCCTTGAGTTGTTCACTTAGCCTGGCGTAGGGCCGTTCCATCCACCAACTGAAGTCCGGATCGTAGAGATTGTAGAATTCATAGACACTTTCAAGGGCCTTGAAATGTCCCCGGACCACCTGTTGTCCCCTATCGGCCAAATGCTGTGGAAAGGAAGGGGTCTCCTGCTCCAGCAAGGCGGTCAGCTCCACAAGTTTCTTGCTGATGTCGTTCAATTGGGCCGCAACCTTCGGCGCATCCAAATGGAGTCCCCTACGGCGCTGCTTCTCGATCCCATAGATGGGCTCCCCATAGGAAATCCATTTTCCCATTTGCCGGTATTCCGTTTTTTCATCCTCGAGAAGGCGCAGCTCCCTGTTGATGTCCCGCATGGTCAACAACAGGTCCACCTGCCCGTTGACCGAAAGCCGGTCAAAGGGAAGGGCGTTCAAACGGGCCCTGTACCTCTCGTGAAATTCCTTGAAACGTTCCCGCCGCTCGGGGGAACCCTCCACGATATAAAACCGGCTCAGGCTGCCAAAATCGGCATCCCTTTCATTCATCAATTGAAAAAGCTCACTGACCGGGGGAACTTCCCCACTGCTCTGGGATTGTACGGTCACTCCCGTAAAAAACAGCAACAGGAAGGCATAAATCATTCTTTTTAACATAGTATGTCGTATTTGGTTATTTCCGTTCAAAAGATACCAAACTTCCAACAAATGTGAGGGAAAAAGGCCTCACCAATGTTTCTGATTTGGCAAAAAAAGGGGCGGTGGCAAACCCGCCCCCATGGCAACAGATCTCTATTTATTGTCCCAGGTGGTCCCCTTGGCGAACCAATCCGGTTGGCCGACGGCCGTTACGTTGGGGTTCCGCTCCAATTCATTGAGCGGATAGGGGAACCTCCTGGGGAAGGTTTCCGTATTGTGTACATTGACCATCATATAGTCAAAATCGAACTGGGGATAGCCCGTCCTGATAAAATCAAAATAGGTCTCATTGGTCCTGAAGATATTGGAGAGGTATTTCTGCTCCATGATCAGTTCCTGGGCCGCTTCCTCTGAAGTGGGCATGGTCAGGGAAGCCTGGGCCAGGTAATCCACGATATCGGCCTCGGCGACCCCGATATATTCCATATCGGCCCGGGAACCTTCCTTCATGGCCGTCTCGGCCAAGGCCCATTCCCCTTTAAGGGCATGGGCCTCCGCCTTGATGAATTGGGTCTCCGCATAGGTCATGATATGGTCCGGATAGGACATCGAAAGATAGGTGAACCTGTAGTGGCTCGGGCCCTCTCCCGGCTGTACCACGGCCCCGGCCCTAAGTCCCTCGAATCCCCCAAGCTCGGCATTGGTGAACATGATCTCCCTCCTGGGATCGTTATAGAAGTTCATCATATCCATCAAATAATTGCCCGGGGTAAGCCCAAGACCTCCCGAATAGGCCCGGTTCATGTATTCGTAAAGCGGGTTGGCATTGGCAAGGTCCTCCAAATGGTGCCAGAGTACATTGTCGTCATTGGATTGCATCCCCTGGGCCAGGTAACCCAAGGCAAGGTCCGCCTGGGCCGTTTTGGTCATTCCCGGGGTATAGGACAAGCGAAGGGCCTGCCGGGCCTTAAGGGAATAGGCGAACCTGACCCATTTGGCGGTGTCCCCGTTGAGCATATAATCGTCCGAACCCGGGCTGCGTTCCCCTTGATTGGCGGCCTGCAACAGGGATATGGCCTCGTCCAACAGCCCATTGGCATGGGCATAGATCTCCGATTGGGTCGCCAAGGCCGGCTGTAGGGAACCAAGTCCCAAGAGGGCATCCTCCAAAGGGGCCTGATCGTACACATCGGCAATATAGAACCAATTGTGGGCGGCTATGATCCCCGCAATGCCCTGATAGTGGGTATTGGAATTGGCCTTCGCCTTTTCATAGAGCTCCACCGCATGTTTGAGGGATACGGAATAGGAATCCCATACTTCATTGCCCCAATTGGCATTGACGTCCATGGTGGCCGGGGTGGAACCTTCAATGGCATGCCAAGAAAGCCACATTGGAAATCCATACCAGGTTTCAAGTTTTTCGGTGGTCATGGCCACCCATTCGGCCTCTACCCCGATCAACATCACATCCTCGGTGATAAGTGGACCGTCCACAATGGAATTGGGATCCTGGTCCACATCCATCCAATCGCTGCAGCCTAAAAGAAAGGCCATTGCCAAAATCAATGGCAGCCGGTATCTTATATATGTTCTTTTCATAATCATGGATTTAAAATTTGGCCGTTAAGGTGAGGGTATAGGTCTTGGTAGCGGGCAGACTATACCCCAGATAGGCATTCCCGTTGTTGATGCCCTCCGTATTGATCTCGGGATCGGGGCCTTCAAAACCATCCTTGAACTTCCTCCAAAGATTCCTTCCCGAAAAAGCCAGGTGCAGTCCATCAAGGCCCACATTGGCCAACATGGTCTTGGGCACCTCATAGCCCAGACTGACCTCCCTGAGCTTGAT
>CALDPL010000257.1 GCA_937911965.1 uncultured Allomuricauda sp.
TGGGTGGCAAGGGCATTCATGGCATAGATGTCGGAAAGGTTCACGATCACCGATTTGTAGCCCAGGTGTTTGAGAGGCATATAGCCCAGGTCAAAATGCACCCCCTCCACCAACATGTCGGTGGAAAGCACGGCCTTTTGGTCCTTGAAATCCAAAACGGCGGCATCATCCCCGATACCTTTGAGGGAAGAGGGCTGCCCCAATCCAAAATCCTTGGTCAAATGGTCTATAAGACCGAATTCCCCAAGACTTTCCAAGGGGGTCCGTTGTGGGTTTTTGTCTTCCAGCATACCGCAAAAGTAACGAGGATCGGGGAATTCCCGACAAGGGAATCTCCAGTTCCGGTATTTGGGGGCCAAAAATCCCCTGGAATGGTTCCCCCCATGCCCTCCCTCGAAGCATGCCCGTGGAATTCCCGATTCGACCCATAGAAAAACCCTATGATGCGATTCAATATTATAATGTTAGGTTCCATGGTAGAACCCTACTAATGCAGTATATTTGTACGCTAGCTCGAAGCTGGACAAAAACGATCAAATTAAATTCGATGAAACGATGAAGAGGCAAGTAAAAATTACAGGTTTGACGGCACTTTTGTTCTCTATGGGACTCACTGTCCAAGCGCAGGACAGAATAATCCCCGAGGCGGAATTGCCCCAGGAGATAAAAACGTATATCAGCACCAACTTCCCGGACCATCCCGTGTTACAGGCAAGCCTGGATCGGGAATGGTTTTCCAAATCCTACGAAGTGGTCCTAAGGGACAACATCAAACTGGAATTCGATTCAAGGAACAGGATCGTTGATATCGACGGAAACTCCGCCCTTCCGGACCAAGTGATCCCCTCTGGGATATTGGCCTACGTGAAATCCAATTTCCCCAATGATCACATCACGGACTGGGAATTGGACGACAGGAAACAAAAAATAGAGTTGGGCAGCGGAACGGACCTGAAGTTTTCCATGAACGGCGAATTTTTAAGGATTGACGACTAGAGGGACTGCACCGAAAAAGCACGGCCCAATTGTGAAGGCTTGGAGGATTTGGGCCCCTAGCGTGACAATAAAACAAACAACATGATCAAAGTTTCGGAAACAGCAAAGCAAAAGGTGGTGACCCTTATGGCCGAGGAAGGCTTTGACTCCGGCAAGGACTTTGTCCGGGTAGGCGTCAAGAGCGGGGGCTGCAGTGGCCTCTCCTACGAACTGACCTTTGACAGGAAGACCGAGGAATCGGACAAGGTCTTCGAGGACAACGCGGTGAGAATCGTCGTGGACAAGAAGAGCTTTCTGTATTTGGTGGGCACCGTCCTGGAATATTCGGGCGGTCTCAATGGCAAGGGCTTTGTATTCAACAACCCCAATGCACAGCGCACTTGTGGATGTGGTGAAAGCTTTTCATTATAACAATCGATTTTGGGCCAATCAAGGCTAATTTATAAGATATGGCATACACTGAGGAAGAATTAAAAAAAGAACTGGAAACCAAGGTATACGAATACGGTTTCTATACTGATATTGAGTCGGACACCCTCCCCAAGGGCTTGGACGAGAACATCGTCATAGCCATTTCCAAAAAGAAGGAGGAACCCGAATGGATGACCCTGTGGCGTTTGGATGCCTTCAAGATCTGGAAGGAGATGAAGGAGCCCAATTGGGCCAATGTGAAGTACAAAAAACCGGATTTCCAGGATATATCGTACTATTCGGCACCCAACAAGAAGCCCAAGTACAACAGCCTGGACGAGGTGGATCCCGAATTGTTGGACACCTTTAAAAAACTGGGGATTTCCCTGGACGAACAAAAGAAACTGGCCGGGGTGGCCGTGGACATCGTCATGGACTCCGTATCGGTGGCCACCACCTTCAAGAAGACCCTGGCCGAAAAGGGGATCATTTTCTGTTCCATTTCCGAGGCGATCAAGAAACATCCCGAACTGGTGCGAAAATACTTGGGCACCGTGGTGCCCCAAAAGGACAATTTCTATGCGGCCCTGAACTCCGCGGTCTTTTCCGACGGTTCGTTCTGCTATATCCCGAAAGGGGTGCGCTGCCCCATGGAACTCTCCACCTATTTCAGGATAAACCAGGCCGGTACCGGTCAGTTCGAACGGACTTTGGTCATTGCCGACAAGGGGAGCTATGTCAGCTACCTGGAAGGTTGTACCGCTCCCTCCAGGGACGAGAACCAGCTGCACGCCGCAGTGGTGGAACTCATCGCCCTGGACGATGCCGAGATCAAATATTCCACAGTTCAGAACTGGTTCCCCGGGGACAAGGACGGCAATGGCGGGGTGTTCAACTTTGTGACCAAAAGGGGCCTTTGTGAAAAAAATGCCAAGATATCATGGACCCAGGTGGAGACCGGATCTGCGGTCACTTGGAAATACCCCTCCTGTATCCTGAAAGGGGACAACTCCATAGGGGAATTCTATTCCGTGGCCGTGACCAATGACTTCCAGCAGGCGGATACCGGTACCAAGATGATCCATTTGGGCAAGAACACCCGAAGTACGATCATCTCCAAGGGGATTTCGGCAGGACAGTCGCAGAATTCCTATAGGGGATTGGTACAGGTGAACAGCAGGGCGGAGAACGCCAGGAACTTTTCACAGTGTGATTCCCTTTTGATGGGGGACCGTTGTGGGGCGCATACCTTCCCCTATATAGAGGCCAAGAACAGAACGGCCAAGATCGAACACGAGGCCACAACGAGCAAGATCGGGGAAGACCAGATATTTTATTGCAATCAAAGGGGAATAGATACTGAAAAAGCCATTG
>CALDPL010000258.1 GCA_937911965.1 uncultured Allomuricauda sp.
TTAGAATATTAATTTACTTTATTCCTATGTTTTCTTGAGTATGCTCGCAAAAAGAATCTTTCTTCTTTGTCTATTAACGCTTGGCATTAGCGCGCAGGTTTACAGTCAAAAGGTGGCCCTGGTGCTAAGTGGTGGTGGCGCTAAAGGCCTTGCACATGTGGGTGTACTACGGGCACTTGAGGAAAACGAAATTCCTATAGACTACATTCTGGGAACTTCTATGGGAGGTGTGGTAGGAGGATTCTATGCGGCTGGTTACTCACCCGATCAAATTCAGGAAATTATTTTATCAGATGATTTTCAACGCTGGGTGAATGGGGTTCTGGGTGACAACTACAATTTTCATTATTTTAAAAGGGAAAATAATGCGTCCTGGATTACGGTAAATCTTGCTGTTGATTCAAGCTTGAATGCTACCCTCAACTCGAACCTTGCCAGTGATGTTGCCCTCAATTTTGCATTGGCAGAAATGCTGGCCGCTCAAAGTAAAAAAGCCAACTACGACTTCGATAGTTTGCTGGTTCCTTTCAGAGCCGTTGCATCCGATATCTTTACGCAAAATGAAATCGTATTAGAAAACGGTAACCTCAGCGATGCACTTCGGGCTACTTTAAGCGTGCCTTTCTTTTACAGACCCATAAAAATTGACGAGAAATATCTGTTTGATGGAGGCATCTATAATAACTTCCCGATCAACGTGGCAAAAGAGACTTTTGATCCGGATGTGATTATTGGTGTAAATGTGTCTTCAAAAAAGTATGAAACTTATCCTTTTGAGGAGGATGATAAACTCATAAGACAGTCGTTGCTTTTTATGCTGATGAACAAGACCGACATCAGCCTTTTAGACTCCAGCGATATTTATATTGAGCCCAACCTCGGCAACTACAGTTCGCTTGACTTTAGTTTTGCACAAAGTATCAGTGACAGTGGATACGTTGAAACGCAAAGACAAATGGATTCAATCTTCCAAAAAATAGAAAGAAGGGTATCCTGTGAAGAAGTTGGGAAGAAAAGGCTGGACTTTAACCTTGATCTGGATCCGCTCAAGTTTAAAAGTATCGGTCTGGTGGGCTTTAAATCGAAGCAACGGGGCTATATACGAAGCCTGTTTAATATTAATAAGGAAACGTTAAGCATTCATGATATTAAGTCAGGCTATTACAAATTAGCATCGGAAGAATATTTTAAAGACATCTACCCGCGAATTCAGTTTGATACTGCATCCAATGCCTATAAATTCGATTTATACGGTCGACCCCGCGACTACCTGAATGTAGAGTTTGGTGGAAACCTGGCCTCCAGAAGCATTAGCCAAATATTCCTGGGCTTAAACTTCAGCCATTTTAACAGGATATTGTTTAACCACAGTTTCAATTTCTACACCGGCAGATTTTACCAATCCGTACAGGCAAAATCCAGAATTAATGCTCCGCTTAAGTTTCAGTTTTATCTTGAACCGGAGTTTACATACAACCATTGGGATTATCTGAGTGCCAACGAAGTCTTTATAGAAGAAAAATCACCCACTATCATTAAAAGAACGGATAGAAAAGCCGGGCTGAATGTCGGATTCCCGATTGGCACAAAAGGTAAATTGATTGCCTCTGCCGGCTATATAAACAATATTGACAGATTCAGCAATAACCTTGATCTTGTTTCAACCGATACGCTGGATGAAGTAAGGCTAAAAGGATACCGTTACTCGCTTAATTTCAGCAAAAGCAGCTTGAATAGAAAGCAATATGCTTCGTCAGGGGGCGATATTTATTTATCCCTCGACTATTTCGACTTGCTGGAGAGATATAACCCGGGGAACACATCAACGGTAAAAAATGAATTAGAAGAGCTTCGAAGGTGGCTCAGACTAAAGGTAAAAGTGGAGAAGTACTTCAAAACCGGCTGGTATAGCTATGGTTATCTGGTTGAGTCTGTAGTATCCAATCAGCCATTGCTTACGAACTTTAAAGCATCAAAAATGAATGCTTCGGCATTTCATCCGCTAAATGATAGTAAAACCTTATTTCTCCCACATTTTTACTCCTTCAATTATGGCGCGGTGGGTCTAAGAAATGTTTTCAGTATCAAAAGAAACCTCGACTTTCGCTTAGAGGGATACCTCTTTAAGCCTTTTCAGGAAATTAAACAACAAGCTGATAGCCAGGATCCTGTATTTCAGGAAGACTGGGAAAAGGTTTACTTTAGTGCTTCCTCCGCACTTGTATTTCATAGTCCTGTAGGTCCTATTGCGCTTAGTCTGAATTATTACGATGATCCCCAACACAGGTGGGGTGTATTGTTGCATATTGGCTACACTATCTTCAACAAGCGTTCATTGGAATAGTCCCCGCTGCCATAAATTTTCCATTTTGTATAACTTATTGCCGAATTTTGAGTACTTGAAATAGGAACAATTTAAATTATGGCCAAATTTTACGTTTTCCTTTTCATCGTTTTTTTTCTTTGCGACCAACGGGAGCAAAGCAAGATTGTTTTTGTGGCAACAAAAACACATCTTGAATTCCCTGCCCACCCGCTTTCTTTGTGCGCTCCATGAGCCATTGGTTCATGTCCTTGTGGTCCTTGTAAAGGACGGACCGATCCCTGCAGTCGCTGTGGTCTGCCATAAGGTCCCGTGCGGTTTGCCGCCCACTGGAATCGTTGTCCAAATAGAGTTCCACGCTTTGGTATCCCTTAATGGCCGCCATCGCCCGTTCTGCAAATGCGGTGGAGTTCAGTACCAGAAAATCACATTCCGCATCCAGGTCACTGTTCCACTGCAGAAGCGACAAAAGGTCGAACATCCCCTCGGTGACGATCAGGGTCCCTTTCCCGTTTTTGATATGGGAAAGGTCCTTGGGGGAGCTGGAGTTCTTATAGTATTTGTTGCGCAGCTCCCACCCCCCGGAGCGATTTTTCAGTCCGATCGCGAAATAGGGCTTTCCATTGAGTTCATAATGGACTTCCTTGACCAGTTTGCGGGCGGTCTCCGGGGAGATGCCCCGCGATCTCAGATAGCCCTTCAATGCGGCATGGTCCAGTTCCTGGACCTTGATCACGCTTATTTTGGATTCCCGGTCGTTTGTTGGAACGGGCCGCCGGTGAACAGAAAAAGAGGGAAGGTCCCCTTCCAGCCACTCCAAAGCTTCCCTTACGGACGAGCTGTTGACCAGGCAGACCAGGTCGATCACATTCCCACCGGTTCCCGCTCCGTGGTCGTACCATCGGTTGAGTTTTTTGGACAGCTTGAAAGAGGCTTGGGTCTCCGACCTGAGGGGGCTCAGGAACCAAGCTTCTTTTTCCGTTGATTTGGTCGGAAAGTGCCCGAGCCTGGCCAGCACCGCTTCTATGGCCAGGGTCCGGGCTCTTTCACAGGTCAATTTGTTTGTTGTTTTTCTTTTCATCAGTGGTTCTTTTTTTGTCTTTCCTCCTACCTTCTTACCAAGGCCCCATAAATACAGGCCCTTTCGATTGGGTCGGTTCCCAATTTCAAGTTACCTGTCCTGCCCCAATGGGTAGGTTGGGTAAGCTTAAGGTAAGATGGGGTCCATACATCCTACCTAAGATGTGCCCCATGGTCGTTGGCCCCGTTCCATTCCAGGTAATATGGTCGGTGCTATCCATCATTTTTTTTGGATTCCAGTTCCCAGGGTGAATCCACAAAGAGGGGCCGGGCCAAATAGCCATAGACCTGCCGTTTGGGATGTTTCACTTTCTGGAACCCAAAGCCGGCCAGTGCCCGGCCGATGTTGATGTGGTTCAACCGAAGGTTCAGGCCCGCCATGGCCACCATGACATCGGAGGCGGTCCTGAAGTCTTTCGGGTCGCTCGACTTTTCATAGTACTTGGCCACGGTTTCCTGCTCCGAGGTCAATTTGGTGTATTTCTTGTTGCGTTCCTCGTTCTCCCGGATATCCCTGATCGAGAGTTCGGGGTTGAAGGTGGGGTCAAAGTAGGCCAGATGATGGGCCTGGGACCAAACCTTGTTTATGTCCATTTCCTTGGAGTACCCAAAATCGATTTTCCCCTTGAGCTCAAAGCACAGCCACCGCACCGACCCCGTTTCATCGTTCAAAAAGGAGGACATGTTGGTGCTCCCCATAAAGGAACAGATCCTGGGCAGGGTGGTGTTCTTGCGGTCGTAGGGCAGGCGTTCGTTGATAAAGGTTTTGGAGAAGAAGGATTTCAGGGCATTGACGTCCTTTCTGGAAAGTACGGCCAGCTCGTCCAGGTTGTAGAGAAAGTTGCGGCAGAGCTGTATCCGGGCATCCTTGTCGTTGCTGATGTCCTCGGCCATGTATTCCGCGAGCTCGGGCGGGCAGAGAAAGCGGCACCATGTGGATTTCCCGGAGTTCTGGCCCTGATGCGACAGCACGAAGGCCTGTTTGTTGAAGTAGTTCTTCTCCAGGGCACATTTTATGGTGCGCACCAGCCATTTCTTGAAATGGTGGTCAAAGGCCTCCCGCTCGTAAATCGGCACATAGGAGGCGAGTTTCAGGATATGGTCCTCCCCGTCCCATTTGGGAACCCCTTCAAAGTATTCCTTGATGGGGTTGAATTTGGGGATCCATTCGGAACGGATCAGTATCTCCAGTTTCCCGTTGGGAATTTCGATGCCCGCCTTGGTCAGTTCGATGATCAGGGAGTTCAGGTTCAGGTACTGCCATTCCATGGAGCCTTTGAGGGCGATCTGGAAGTCGTGCGATATTTCGTTATAGGTGATATCGTACTTGGCCCCCAGATATTCCATGGCATAGTCATAGACCGTCTTTTTCTTGGGGTCCTCCACATTGTAGAGCCCCGGAATGGTATCCTTCATTACCCTTCGGTTTATCTTCTGTTTTTCAAGAGCTGTTCATTGAATTTCTGTTCGAGAAATTCATCGGATACATCCGGTTTGCCCAAAAGCCAGTCATCTATCCTGTCCTTTTCAAAAAAGAGTTTTCTGATTTCCCTATTGTCCCCTTTTGGGATAAGGTTGAGTCTGGAAAGTTTGTAGATGGTGCTTTCGGACATGCCGGTATAGAGCACCAGGTCCTCCAGGTTCAGGACCTTTTTGTTAAAGGCCATCAAGGTTTTTATTTCCTTTAGCAATTCGATGACCGGTGTGTCCTCATTCGTACTGTACATTGTGTTCGTTTGCTCATTCATAATTTCAAGTTTTAAAAATCAAATGATGGGCAAAATGCCTATTACTGATTTAAATTCAAGGGCTAAACTAGCTGGATGATACGTGAAGACATTAAAAAAAGGGGCATACACCCCCGTCTATTTTTGGATACCCCCTTTATTTTGGAAAGCAGAGGGCGATTTTATCGGTAAAATGTTTGTCAGGGTGTTTTCTTAGGCCGTTGTTCGA
>CALDPL010000259.1 GCA_937911965.1 uncultured Allomuricauda sp.
TGATCTTGTGCCCCGTGGTCAGGGCCTTGAAGCGTTTGAAATCGTCCGGAAGCCTCCAAACCAAATCATTGTCCTTCCCCAGGGCATTGTTTTCCCCGGCCGCGGCTATGAGGACCAATCGCCTCATCCCTCTTTTTTTTTATTGATCGAGGATAGGGGGAACTCGGTCTCGATCTCCTTTTGGATCTGGGAGATCCGCTCCCTTTGTTGGGCCACCAGGCGCTCCCGTTGCCTGCGTTCCCAATCCAGTCCCATGAACTTTTGGGTGACAAAGAAATTGAAGGCGTGGATGGCAAAGAGAAAGCTCCAGCCCAGAATGGCCCAGACAAACCAATCGTAGGCCACCCCGTATTTGAAGACCTTGTTGATGAGGACCATGAAGACGCTTCCGATCAGAAAGACCACAAAGTGGGTGTAGAGCCGCTTCCTTTGTGAAATACGCCGTTGCGCATTCTCCAAGAGCTCGTGCTCTTCCAGGGCAATTTTGGTTTGTTTCTTTTTCTTGAACGGAAACATGGAATGGCTATCTTTATAGGCAAATATAATGGAATTCCCCGCAGCTTGTCACCGTAGATGTGGGGGAACCAAAATTATTCCCTATGCAACAACTTCGAAAAAAGTTCCCGGTACTGAAACAGTACCTCTATGCCAATACCGCTTCCTCCGGGCTTTTGAGTGAGGATCTTTTGGAATGGAGGCAGGGACACGACCTGGATTTTTTGATCGGGGGCTCGGATATGAAGAACAAGGGCTATGCCCATATGCCCGAAATCAAAAATACCGTAGGGAACTTCTTTGGTTGCAAGGGAGATCGGGTGGCCTTGGTACCCAATTTTTCCCTGGGACTCAACCTCTTGTTGGAAGGGCTTTCCAAGGATAAAAGGATACTCCTTTTGGAAAACGACTACCCCTCGGTAAACTGGCCCTTTGAAAGCCGTAACTTTAGATGTGAATACGCCCAGATCGACGAAAACCTGGAAGGGAATATCGAGAAGCAGATCGCGGGTGGGAAAATCGATGTCCTCGCCCTGAGCCTGGTACAGTGGGTGAACGGGGTTCGGATCGACCTGGAATTCCTCAAGGATTTGAAGGAGCGGTATCCACAATTGTTGATTCTGGCCGATGGGACCCAGTTCTGCGGGATGGAGCCCTTCAATTTCATGGAATCCGGAATCGATATCTTGGGAACCTCGGCCTATAAATGGTTGTTGGCGGGTTATGGGAACGGGTTTTTCCTGGTCAAGGACGGTGTTGAGGAACAGTTTCAGCTCAAGGGGATAGGACACGGTTCCGTGGACGGGGATGCCTCAAAACGGGACAGTATTCCCTTTTGTAAACTTTTGGAACCCGGGCATTTGGATTCCCTGAACTTTGGAAGCCTGGAATTTTCCCTGAAGTTCTTGGACGATATCGGGCAGGACAACATCGGGAAAAAGGTGCAGGGACTCTCCCAAAGGGCCATGGAGGCCTTTTCCGAACTCGGGCTTTTGGAACCCTATGTCCCCAAGCGGAAGAGGCACAGCAGTATATTTCTGATCCAAGGGGATGAAAAGCGCTTCAATAGGCTCAGGGAGGAAGGTGTGGTGGCCTCCCCCAGGGGTGGGGGCATACGATTGAGTTTCCATTTCTACAATACCATGGAGGAGATCGATCATATTGCAAAGTTGTTAAAGCGTTGGACTTCAAAGTAAATCAAAAAAACAGGGGTCCAAACTGTGAAAGTGGTTATTAAAGTTCCCAATATTATACCAAAATGTCAAATTATAGGTAAACCATTGTACATAAGGGATAAATTGACTTGCTTTGCATTGGGATTACAATACCGGTAAGATGGCGATCAAAAAACAATTTCTTAAGAGCAAGCCCATTTGCAAGGTGACCTTCAGTCTGGACGCCCCTGAGGCGGGGAAGGTGGCCGTCGTGGGCGATTTCAATGGCTGGGACCCCAAGGCAGGGGCCCTGAAGAAACTCAAAGGCGGGACTTTTAAGGGCAATTTCAACCTGCCCACGGGAAACAGTTATGAGTTCAGGTACTTGGTGGACGGAAGTTTTACCAACGACGGGCAGGCCGATCGTTTGCAATGGAACGATTATGGCGGAACGGAGAACGGGGTACTGGATCTCTAAAGGGTTTTCAGGTCGTTGTTCGGAATCCTGGATTTTCTCCGTAAGCTCTGTTACAACCAATTCTTTTTTTAAAAAATTCCCCTTTAATCTTATTTGAGGTCCCAAGGTGACCTATGGACCCCAAAAGCAATTTTACCCTGTGCAAGCATTTCTCCACTTTGAAGTATGATTTTCGAACCGGGGTCCAAGAGAAGATAATTTTTCATCCTTTTTCCTGACTTCGACAATGCGTCACCCTAAATGATTTTCCCAGAAATCATCATCAAAAAGGAAAGCTATTTCATTGAGGGATTCGGGCAGGAACATTGTCCTGTCCGCCGTTTGGCCACTGATCGTCAGTTTCATTCGGATCGTCGTTATGGTCTTTGCAATACTCAAGACTTTGTCCGCGCTCAGGCCGACGCGGTTTGTTTTGAGTATCCGCTCGAGTTCTTTGTATACTTTATGGGCCACAAATCATATACATACATGGGCCTCTGTTCCATGCTCGGTAAAATGGAACAATTGCAGTTCCAAGGTTCCCTTGGTAATCCGAAAAGCTTTTTGGAAAGCTTTCTATTAGGCCTTCCCGAAATTCGACAAAAGTTGGTGGCTCACCAGCTTCTCCTCCTGTTCCCTGTGGTGATCCTTGAAAATGTCCACTTTGCCGGAGTGCTCCAAGATCCATTCCCTTCCCTTGGCAAGCAGTCTTTCGAGTTCTTCCCCATCGCTGCTCACCCCAATGGTCTTGAGCTGCCTGAATTTTCCATGGCTCTTGTCAACGACCACGATACTGGTGGTCCCGGATCGGTTCTTCTTTTTACGCAAAAACATGCCTAAAAATAGCGGATCTTGCGCCTGCGTCACCCAAATCGGTGACCCAAGATTTATATTTGATTGATATTGTGATTGTTAAAAAATGACCCTAAAAAAAGTGTCGAAGTCAGGAAATTATTGGACCAGTTTGCTTTCCGGTGGACCTAAATAGCTCTCTGCATTGACACCTTTTTTTTGCAATACCATTTTTTGCAATACGAGCCCGGGATCCACTGCCCAGTATTTAATGGTGTGTGCCCCTGCCGAAAGCTCCTTTTCCAATACGGTCTGCTTCATGATGTTGTCCTTGACCGCTTCGTTCCACCAAGTTGGATAGGTCCAATCCGCAGCTGTGGCATCTTTATGCAAGTTCATCAATATTGGGGTCTCACCATCAATGGAAACAGCGTAGATCAAGCCCTCATCCTTTTGAAAATTGAGCGTGGGTGAAAAATAGGTCGTTAGGTCGTAAGTGCCCGGTTCAAGCAAATAAATTTCATATTCTAGACAAGGACCTTCATCGTTCGGATTTTGTTTGGGAGCGGTGACGGGCGCAGTGGTTATCGCGGACCCGGTTCGGCCCAAATTGGGTATGGTTTGCCAATAAATATCCTTGGTCTCCTTGGCCTTGTGATAATTGATGGCATCGATGCTCACAATGCCTTGATTCCCCACAAAACCTTTGATGTCTTCTGGGAGATCGTTGCGGATGGGGACACTTACTTTGGTTCCCTTTTCCGAATCATTGGCCTTGATCACAATTTCACCAACATCCTGTCCTTTGGGAGCTTTGTTCCAATCGATGCTGACAAATACTTTTTGATCATATTGGATGGCTCCTCCCGTTGAGGACAGGTGTACCCAATCGTTTTCCGTGGTAATGGAATACGTCAGTTCTTCCTTGCCCATATTATAGACCTCTATATGGTAGGTTTGATCATTGATAGGGTCAAAGGATGAAAAACTGTGACTGTTCAAGCCACCGGGCATCCCTTGTAACCTGCTGATGCCATTCTCTACCACATAGCCCCAATTGACCTCAGTTCTTGATTGGATATAGGATGTGGCAGGCATTTTGTTGTAGGCGGGGTCGCTCCAACTGGTATAACCCATGTGGGTTTGGGACATCATGTGGTTCCATTTTCCATTGGCCAACATGTGATAATGGGCAGTGAATTCTGCATCCTTGAAGAACAATTCTTTCGTTTTATCGGCATAAAGGTTTGTAGAGGCTCTATTTTGAAGCCCATATAACCTGTTCTTGCCTGCTGCCACATACATTTCATTCAGGTTTGCACAGGCTTCAACGGGATATTGCACCAATTGATAAAAGGCATCGTGCGCTTCGACGGGCAATTGCTCTTTTACCTTTTGTGTCCGATTCACCAACGAATTGTACTCTTTTACAATGTTTTCAGCTTCTTTGAAATGTTGAATACTGTAGGTGGTGGGTTCAATCAATTCTGGTTTTCTGCGTGAATTGTATTTGGTGTAGAGCGAAATGATCTCTCCAATTTCTTCGGCATGTTTGCTTCCAAATTGTTTTTGGGCCCATGTGACATAATATTCGGGCAGCTTCCCTACAGGAAAAGCCTCTGGATTCCACGCATAATCCAAAAAGAAGCTAATGGGGAATTCCATGGGCTTGATATCCCCAACATTGACCAACCAAATTTCATCCACCCCATAGGAATAGGTGAGGTTCATTTGTTCCCAGACACGCTCAATTTGAGTGGTGTTCAACCATTTATAGCTTCTTGGGCCTCCCACAAAATCAAAATGATAGTACATGCCATATCCGCCTGAGCGGGGTTTGCTGTCCAAAGCGGGCAAAACCCGCACCTGGCCCCAATTATCATCGCAGAGCAACAGGGTGACGTCATCGGGTACGCGCATCCCTTTATCGTAATATTCCTGGACTTCTTTGTACAGGGCCCAAACCTGGGGGGTTTCCTCAATGGGCTTGTCTGTAACTTCTTCGATGATTTCCCTTTGATCTTGTACTATTCTTTCAAGGAGTTCAATGTTAGTCCCGTCGCTCATGGCTTCATCGCCGTCACCTCGCATGCCCAAGGTGACCACTTTTTCCTGCCCTTTGGTACGTTCCATGCCCGCGCTCCAGAACTCCTGAAGTTTCTCGGGGTTTTTTCCATAATCCCAAGGCCCTTCCCCATAACGTTCCCATTCCACGTGCGAACGCATCAAGGGTTCATGGTGCGATGTGGCCAAGACCACGCCCATTTCGTCGGCCAGGGGGGCAGTGGCCGGGTCATCGTCCCAAAGGGAGCGTCCCCACATGGCCGGCCAAAGGTAGTTTCCTTTCATCCGTAGGATCAATTCAAACACTTTTTCGTAAAACGGTTTGTTGAAGCCACCAAATTTTTCAGAAGCCCAGCCCGACAAAGCCGGTGCTTCATCATTGATAAAGATGCCCCTATATTTTACTTTGGGTTCACCAAGGGTATACCTTTGAGGCTTTACGTAGACGTTTTTTCGGACTTTTACGGGAACGTCGGCCCACCAATACCACGGAGACACCCCCAGCTGTTCCGAAAGGTCGAACATGCCAAAAATAGTGCCCCGTTTATCACTCCCGACTATGACCAAGGCATTGTCCACTCCGCCCATGGGGTTTTCAACAGGAACGATCATGAACTGTTCCCATTTGCCTTCAAGATTGGCGACATCAATTTTACCTTCTCTGGCCAAGCGGTCGATTAGGGTGCTTTTTCCAACAGTTCCAACAATGATCGGGTTTTTTGATGATTGGGTTTCCCCAACGATCAGTTCTGGCTCTTGACCGGAGACAAGGGCCAGGTCTTTTTGGAACATCTTGGCAATCCGTTGGACTCCGGGATAATCGGATTCACTTACAAGAATGTCGCTGACATTCCCATTTTCAACCAATGTGAACCCACTTTCCCCTTTGTCGGTGGTAAGGATCGAATACTGGGGAAAGGCGTCTTCCGTTGACAGCGTCAGAATCCGTTCCATGCTGTTGGCTCCACTGTTGGTTTCCAATTTTTCCTTTTTGCAGGACATAAGGAATGGAAACAGCAGCAAGAGCAACCCAATTGGACAACGGAGCGTCCGATATGTTGATTGGTTTGTTTCTTTCATCAATGTTTTAAGATAAAAATTAATCTTTAACCGTATGTATCACTGCTTCAAATGCTTTCTTGGGCTTCATTTGCCTATCGAACAATAAGGGGTAATCCGTTCTTCCCCGAATGGGGAAATTGTTTTTCCAGGATAGGCCATCGTGCAACCCCCAAAAGGTGACCCTACTGATTTTGTCCGAATGCTTGTTGAAGAGTTCAAAAATAGCGGCATATCGTTCTGCCAATTGGTCTTGGATCGGATCGGGCAAACCGTCGGGGTAGGGGTTCATTGTCGGATTGTTTTCAAAACGTACGGAAACGTCTGCGGTAGGGGAGTTCCATGGGCTGGGCAGGACCGAAATGTCCAGTTCCGTGAACATGATTTTTACCCCTGTTTCTGAATACATGTTGATGGCGATTTCAATCTCCTCAATGGAAGGTTCGTCCAAACTCCAATGGGCCTGTATACCAACGGCATCTATCTTGATACCCTTGCTTTTAAGGTTGTTGATGATGCGAATGGCGCCGTCCCTCTTTGCTGCATTGATGAGGTTATAGTCGTTGTAATATAACTCTGCTTTGGGGTCTGCGGCATGTGCAAACCGAAAGGCGTTTTCAATGAATGCTTCCCCACCTATTTTGAAAAAGGGTGATTTTCTATAAGTTCCATCTTCTGCCAAAGCCTCATTGACCACGTCCCAACCTTTGATCTTCCCTTTGTACCTGCCCATGATGGTCGATATGTGTTTTTCCAGACGGTGAAGGAGTTGGGCATTGTCAATAGTGTCCCCTTCCGCTGTTAAGAACACCCAAGGAGCCAATTGACTATGCCATACCAGGGTATGGCCAATTACGGTCATGTCATTTGCCCTTGCCAGGTCCATCAACTTATCGGCCTGTTCAAAATGGTATTGGTCCCGTTTTGGGTGAATGTGCATCCATTTCATGTCGTTTTCCGCGGTCAATGCATTGAATTGCGATGTGATCAGGTCGATTTCCTCGGTGCTGGTTTGGTTTATTTGTGAGCGATTGATGGCAACACCCATCAAGAATTTATCCTTGAAGGTTTCTTTCAGGCTTGTTTTTTGTGCGAACAGGAATGATTGGCCAATAAGTGCCAATGCAGTCAAAAGCAGGATCCTGGATTTGTTCATGTTGGATTAGGTGTAATTAAAACTGTGGTCATAAAAGGAAAGGCTGCCCAATGACAGCCTCTCCGTATCCTTCATTATAATATGAAAATGTCGTTCACCATTTCAAATTCGATTGCCTTTCGTGCCAACTCTTATTCAGGTGGCGCCAAAAGACTCACGTCGTCAATAAAATAGACTGCATCCAGCGTAGCTCCAAGGTCCAATACAATACCGGTCTGTGTACTGTTCGCAGTAAATATCCATTCTACTTTTTGCCAGTCGGTCGTTACGGTTACATCCCCTTGATATTGGGCATCCCCATTGCCTGTTGTCGACATTCTTATGGATCCGCCATTCCCTGGGCCAACTGCAGCTTTGATCCACAGGCTTGCCGTATATTCCACACCATCCACGGTGGCAACGGCATCACTTGCCAATTGGGTTCTCCAAGCATCTCCTCCAAATCCAACGGCCCTAAGCGCCCTTGCCCCACTACGGACTTCATCGGACGATGTAGTGGCGGTCAACAGATCGGCTCCATTGAATTTACTCCAATTGGCAAACTCATCCCCATCTCCTTCTTCAAACCCTCCATTGAGCAAAATTTCGGTAGGCTGCGGACCTGAAAGTCCCGTGGCCACCAAGGTGACGTTATCAACAAAATATACGGCATTGGCAATGACACCAAGATCCAAAACGGCCCTTGCCGGGTTGGAGTTGGCCGTAAACACCCACTCAATTTGCTGCCATTCGGCCGTTATGTCGTAATTACCGCTGTACAATGCATCGGGATTGGTGGAAAATCTAATATTTCCGCCATTCCCTGGGGTTCCTGCCTGGGCTTTTATCCACATGGACAAGGTATATTCCACACCTACCTCCATTGGAGCGGTATCACTCGCCAATTGGGTCCTCCAGGCATCACCACCGGCCGCAACAGCCCGCAGGGATCTACCAAAATAGGCTTCACCGTCGGTTGTGGTAGCGGTCATTCCGTCACCGCCATTGAATTTCGACCAATTGGTGAACTCATCCCCATCTCCTGCTTCAAAACCTCCATTTAAAAGTAGATTTTCGCCCACATAGAATTTTCCGGGCGCTGTTGCCTTTCCTCCGGAGGTAGTAATTGTAAGGGGGGCCACTAAATTTTGCTGCAGTCCCGAGGGAACGGTTATTATCAACTCAGTGGCTGTGGATGAAACCACGTTTGCCTCGATTTCCCCAATGGTTACGGACTGGAGATTGTTCAAGGATGTTCCTCTAATGGTCACCTCCCCGCCTTCCGGAGCGGCGCTGGTAGATAGTCCCGTAATGATCGGAAATGGCCTTGCCATTACTTCTATATTTCGGGTAACAATATAGCCATCGGGCATTACAAGGGTTACGAGGCCATTACCAATGGCTGCATTTGCGGGTAGCGTAAAGGTCAATGCATCTCCATCCAATTGAAAGGGAATCTGATTGTTTCCTAAAAACACAAACAGTACTGCAGTAAAATTGCTCCCTTGCATGGTTACCTGATCACCAGGATAAAAATTATCGGACTCAACACTGGTCACGTTCACTGTTGAGATAGCTGAATCGTCCTCGTCACAACTCAATGCAAAGAAGAGTGCAATGATTGTAAAAAAAGCACGTAAATATTTTAGTGTTTTTGACATGATTATTTGTTTTTGGTTAGAGCTTTCATCGTGTTCAATATTTGGATGGATTAAACCATAGTTGGGGAGCAGGTTAATTCATGTAGGGAGAAGAAATTGTTGGGAGCCACCCAATGCCCATGTTCGTCAATACCTCTAAAAACTGTTGATCCACATGCATTTAGGGCAATAAAGAACAGGGAACCTAAATAAAATGTTATCTGGGATTCAAATTGATCCTTACCGACAAAGTATTCTAGGGAATTGTGGTTCATGTTGTGGAGCTTTAAAAAGCCGTTGTTGTTTATTTTAGCCATGATAAAAAATAACTGGCAAAAATCTCACTATTGTAAATATACACAATAAACGATATAGCGCAATCGGTTGCGTCAATTTCTATATAGCATTGGAGCTGTCACTAAGTGATTGTTATCCATCGGTTTTATCCTATTTCGGTTTGGGAGATTTTCATTATAAAAATGCGGCCATCTTGATTCAAAGAGGCTGCCTTTTGGGGGGCAGCCCCTTTTTTAATTGCAAAACTTAAAACTAACTAACTCAAACTAACTATTACGAAATTATACAACCCATTACCTTAATACCCCGGATTTTGATATTCGGCCTTTTCAGCTTCGGACATATTCAGGTCATCTATTTGCCCCTGGGGTATTGGTCTTAAGTAGTGGAAAGGCTCAATGGTCCTATTTGTTGTTGTGGGACTATGGTCCGTGGCATCGTTTCCGGCAATTTCATAGGAGCTTGCATATTCCGTCCATTTTTGGGTGCGGACCAAGTCATACCATCTCATGCCTTCACCAAAATACTCCCGTGAACGTTCTGCCAAAATATAGTCTATATCAATGACAGCAGGGGTTGCGGCCACCATGGCAGCACTGTTGTCCTCCATGCGTACTTGTTGTTCGCCGTTGTCAAATCGCCACATGCCTGCCCGTGCACGGATCACATTTACCAAATCGTTGGCGGAAAAACTTCCGGAAGCACCTTTTACGGCAGCTTCAGCGGCCACTAGGTAGAATTCGGAGAATTTGGCAATCGGGAAGGGACGTGTTATTGCACCATTGGGCGAGCCCAATCCGCCAGCATTGTCCGTACGATACGTGCCAAGTTTCCACAGACCTGGGTAAAACCTTCTATTTATTTCATTTAGGTTGATGACATAATCCGATCTTCCCGGGATTTGTCCTCCACCGATATTGCCGCCGTTTACGCTATAATCAACAGCGGGGTCGTACTCATCCAAGAATGAAATAACTGCATCACCCGGTGCTATTTCCATGCCATTGGCTGCGGTTAGGGTAGGTGTGGGGTCCCCACCTTTGTCCCAGTTACCTCTGTAGCTGGTCACGAAAGTGCCATCGTATCGGGAATCCAGGTCTTTTTCTGCAAAAGTCTCTGTGAATACGTTTATGGTCGGTGCCATACGTGTCCAAGGTCTTCCATAGCTTTGTGCCGCCTCACGCTGTACTGCGGCCACACCGTCGACACTGATGGTCGTATAATTCGATGTCACCATCCAAACCGCTGTATTGGCAGAATTACCTGTATCGCTGAATCCCAAATCCGCCCCATTGTAGATTTGACTTGCTTCGGTACGGTCCGCGTAAAGCATCATTTCTGCGTGTCGATCGTTCGAGGCAAGATGCACATCATAAAAATAATCCAGTAAGCGATAGGGTCCTGGGTTATTGATGCCATCGACAGCTACATTATAAGCCTGTTGAAAATAATACGAAGGTCCATTACCAATCGGATCTGTTCTTTGTGCTTCGGGATAGGTGGGGATACCGTTGGGGTTTTCCAACCACCATCCGTAGGTTAAATATGCCTTTGCCAAAAACAATCGGGCCGTGTTCTTGGTAACCGCTCCCGTTATCCGTGGATTTTCGGGCAAATCGTTGACGGCATCGACCAAATCAGGCAAAATAGCCCTGGTATAGACTTCAGGTACCGTATTCCGTACCGAAGTTCTAACTGCGGAACTGTTAAATGCCAATTCCCCGGAACCCAGGTCCAAGGGCACACCGCCATAGGTTTGAACCAACAAGAAATAATTGAAGGCCCGAAAAAATTTGGCCTCTGCGATCAGGGCTTCGTCCAGGCCTACTGCCGCTGCATTCTCAATGATTCCACTGGCCGTATTGATGGCCGGGAAAGCGTTGTCCCATGGCGTACCGATTGAAAAGCCGGTTTCTGGCCGTAAATTGCCCTGTCCGGCGAGGTCCAGGTCATAAAAATTGTTGTCCGCACTCTGGGCGGCACAATATTCGTCCGTTCCTGTTTCTCCCAAGTTCAGGAAATAGGCGAAACCATATACATTTCTTAAATTTTGGTACAGATAGGTCAAACCACCCTGAACGCCGAGTTCAGTTGAGAAAAACTCTGGAGTGAACACTCCTCTTGGTTCCTCTTCTAGAATTTCTTTAGTACAGGAGCCCATGACCAATGCAATTGCTAAGATCAGTATTGATATACCTTTTCTTTTCATCTTTTTCATGATATTCTTTTAAAATGTTACGTTTAGTCCTAGCATAAAATTTCTCGTTGTTGGAATGTTGGCTCCAACCGTTGGTATTCCTCTAGAGATATTGTTAGTGTTCACCGCAACGTTTTGTCGGGTGCCATCGTTGTTTACGCCGGAGTTGGTTTCTGGATCTAGACCGGATTCATCATGAAATGGAGAGAACAACACAAAGGGGTTCTGTACGGTTGTATAAAGGCGGAGGCTTTTGAACCAGGAATCTTGAATGGTTTTGGTGTCAAAATTATATCCCAAGGTCAATGCACGTACCTTTAAATAAGATCCGTCAAAATAACCCAAGGTACTTCCGTATTTTGGGTTGTCACCGCTTTGTATGCCTCCAGGGGCAGGATATTTTGCACTGGTGTTTGTCGGGGTCCAATAATTCACGGCCACGTTGTTTCTTCTGCCCGTAAGCAGATTGAGATATCCGCTTGATGAATACAAAGTACTTACAAGGATACCTCCACTTTGGAAAGCGCCTACCATGCTCAAATCAAAATTTTTGTAGGCCAGGCGTGTATTAAAACCACCCATAAAATCCGGTGTGGGGTCTTGTACAATCCTATCATCGGCACCTATGGCCCGGGTCGGTGAACCATCCGGATTGAAATCACCGGTATATCTTACCTTGATCATTCCAGCATTGCCCCCTGGCTCAAATTGAGTTAGGTATTCAAATCCTGGATCGGATTCGTTCCAGAGCCCAACTTTTTCGTAGTCAAAGATTACATTGATCGGGGAACCCACAAACCAAAGGTTTCCTTCGTCCCTGTCCTGACCCGAGGCCAGGGAGGTAATTTCATTCTTATTGGTGTACACGTTGACCCCAACATCCCAGGAAAATCCATCCGGATTGTCAAAAATAATTCCGTTGAGCGCAATTTCAAGGCCTTTGTTCTCCGTATTGCCAATGTTGCTGGTAACGCTGCCCACGCCTGCGGTGCTTGGAAGCCCTAGGCCCAACAAGATATCATTGGTTTTGGTGATGTAGTATTCCACGCTTCCCGATAGGCGATTATTGAACAAACCAAAGTCAAGACCATAGTTATAGGTCTCTGAAAACTCCCATCCCAAGTTTGGGTTTGGCAGTTGGTTCACAAAATAGCCTGTTGCGAAGTTATCCCCAAAGTTATAGTTGACCTGGCCCAATCTACCTTGGACCGAATAAGGGGCTATGGCTTGGTTTGAGGTTTCGCCATAACCTGCCCGTAGTTTGAACAGATTTACCCAATCTACGTTCTGCATGAAAGCTTCGTTGCCAATATTCCACCCTACGGAAACTGCCGGATAAGTAACCCATTTACGCCCTGGGGCCAATCTGGACGAACCATCCGAACGCACTGTGGCGGTCAGCATATAACGGTTGTCATATTGATATAAGGCCCTGGCCATGTAGGAGAGCAATCCGGTTGAGGAATAATCGGTCCCGTAGCTCGTAATATCTTCGGAAAGTGCAGCATCTAGATTGTACCATAGCGATGTTTCGTCGGGAACATTCCGAACAGCCAATCCAACATTGTCAAATTCAGTGTTTTGTGAGGAGAACAAACCAACAAAATTGACCTGGTGTTTGCCAAATGTCCTATCATAGATCAATTGGTTTTCGATCACATAGTCTTTTTGGATGGAGGAATTGTAACTTGCGGTGGAAGGGTTGAGGGGATTGTAGTTGAACACACCTTGCCCCATGAAGTTGCCATCCCTGGCCGAACGGTAGTTCAAACCAACATTAAGACGGTATTTCAAACCGCTGATCCAAGGTATCTGCAACTCACCATAGATGTTGTTATAGGTACCAAAATCGAGCTGCTCGTTTGCCCTACCCTTCCCGATCCGATTGATTTCATTCCTGGTAGGGATCCATGCATCATCAGCTTGTGTCTGAAGCCGGACTGACTCAAGGTAGGTCCCATCGGAGTTATACGGACTTAAAAGGGGAGATGCTCCCAATGTTTGGTAGATACCGACAATACTGCTCGTTTTATTAAAATTGGTCACAGAGTTCAAACCAAAACGGAACAGAGATCCCACGTTTTGATCGATCTGTACCCTCAGGGAGTACCTATCGAAGGAATCCCCGGGAACCACTGACGTTTCCTTGAAATACCCCATCCCAACATTGTAGGAGCCGTTTTCGGTACCCCCTTGGACACTAATGTCATGTGCGGTCTGTAAACCGGTACCGTATAGCTCGTCTTGCCAGTCCGTATCATTGCCCAAGTATTCGTTGCCGGCCAAACCATAGAGCGGGGTTCCACCATTGTTGGAAGCGACATCCGCACGCAATTGAATGAGTTGGGCCGCATTCATCATCGGGAATTTTGCAAATACCTCTTTTGTTGCGTAATAGGTGTTGTACGTAATCGATGCCTTTTGGCCCTTGGTTCCGGATTTTGTTGTTATCAATATGACACCATTTGCCCCCCTTGACCCATAAATGGCTGTTGCGGAAGCATCTTTTAATATGTCAAGACTTGCGATATCATTTGGGTTGATATCACTGAGCCCGCCGGAAAACGGGATGCCGTTGAGCACGATCAAAGGATTGTTGTCCGCTGAAAGCGAACGTGTACCACGTATGCGTATCTGGGGAGCAGCTCCGGGTCTTGAACTCGTTGATGAAATGTTGACCCCTGCGGCCCTACCTTGAAGCGCTTGTTGGAAGTTGGATGATTGTACCTGATTTAGATTTTCACCTTTAATGGAAACCACTGAGCCTGTTACGGATTCCCTTCTTTGTGTTCCATAGCCGATTACGACAACTTCTTCCAGTTGCTGGGTGTCTTCTGCCAATTGGACATTTATCGTAGATCGTCCATTGACCGCAACTGTTTGTGCGACGAATCCAAGATAACGGAACTCCAAACTTGCATTGGAGGCGGCCGTTATGGTGTAGTTTCCGTCAAAGTCCGTGGTGGTCCCATTGGTGGTCCCGACCTCGATTATCGAGACCCCGGGAATGGGAGTGCCATGTGCATCGTTCACAACACCCCGAATGGTGATGTTGTCCTGTGCGTACGTTGAGAGGCCGACCAATATAAAGAGGAGGTGCAGTACGGGAGCCTTGATCCCAACCGCCTTCATCGGCCATGCCTTTAAAAGTTTGGTCATGTTACGTGAATTTTGATTTTGATTAGTTAATTAATTTATATTATGTCAATAAATGCTCCATAATATTTTGATTGTGATAAATATACACAATATATTTGTTCACGCAATCGGTTGCGTTAAATATTTTAAGTTTTCTTTAAAAATTATTTATTTATATTTATTTTATCTATTTAAAATATTAATATTCAATTCTATAGAACCAGTCAAATAAATAAGCAAACGATTGTTTTAAAACTAATAAATTAAAATTTTAACAAATTAATGCCGTATTGTACTTATGAAAAACACAACTTTTAAGCGGATTGGGCGGAACAATGTCAATTTTTCGTGGCTTTTCCTTCCCTTGGTCCTGGTATTTTTTGCCAGTGGATGCAAACAACAAAAGAATGCCGAAAAGGATGGGGACACGACCTTGGTCGAGGTGGATACCCTTGGGGCCCGGCCGGACGCCATTCACCGGTTGACCACCGAGCTCTATACCGCGGACCCATCGGCCCATGTGTTCAACGGAAGGCTGTACGTGTATCCCTCCCATGATTTTGAGGCCGGTATCCCGGAAGACGACCTGGGGAGCCATTTTGGAATGGAGGACTACCACGTCTATTCCATGGCCAGCATTGGAGGGGAGGTCATCGACCACGGGATGGCCCTCCATGTGGACGACGTGCCTTGGGCAGGCCGGCAGATGTGGGCCCCGGATGCCGCCCAGAAGGGTGAGGATTTTTACCTTTATTTTCCGGTAAAGGACAAAGAGGACATTTTTAGGATCGGGGTGGCCCACAGCCGGAATCCGGAAGGCCCCTTCGTTTCCTTGGAAAAGCCCATTGAAGGAAGTTATAGCATGGACCCCGCCGTTTTTCAGGATATTGATGGAAAATACTATATGTATTTTGGGGGGATCTGGGGAGGCCAACTCCAAAAATGGACCGACGGGCAATACCATAAAGAGGATCGGTATCCCGCTGATGACAGCCCCGCAATTCCTCCAAGAGTGGCCCTGATGGGCGAGGATATGGCAAGCTTTGCCGAAGATCCCAAACCGGTACTTATCCTGGACGGGGAAGGGAACCCCATCACCACTGGGGACAACGACCGAAGGTTCTTTGAGGCGGCCTGGGTCCACCGATACAATGACAAATACTATTTCTCCTATTCCACTGGGGACACCCATAAGATCGCCTACGGCATAGGGGACAGCCCCTATGGGCCCTTTACCTATAAAGGGGTCATCCTGGATCCGGTGTTGGGCTGGACCAATCACCATTCCATCGTGGAGTTCCAGGGCAAATGGTGGCTCTTTTTCCACGACAGCTCCCTCTCAGGGGGGAAGACCCATTTGCGAAGTGTAAAGTTTACCGAGCTCACCCACCTGCCCGACGGCAGTATTGCTCGGATCAACGCCCTTGTGGAACCCTAGACGGAACCGCAGCACAACCATTGAAAAGTATGCCCCTCAAGGGGCATATTTTTTTCTTTACGATTATTTAATTGCAGGGAATGCCTCGGTTTTCGATAAAATTGGGTTATTTTAAAACCTGATTAGATATAACCATTGGAGTTTCGGTCCATGAAGCTGAACCATTCTAGATTGCTTTTTGTCCTGCATGCTTCCCTGGCGGCCTTCGGCACCTATTTTTGCATGACGGCCTTCAGGAAAGCCTTTTCCGTGGCCACCTATGGGGACATGGACTTCATGGGCGTCGACTATAAAATTTGGTTGGTCATCGTCCAGATTCTGGGATATGCCTTGGCCAAATTTGTTGGGATCAAGGTGATTTCAGAACTCAGGCCCAATCAGCGCCTTCCCCTTTTGATCGGTCTGGTGCTGCTGGCCGAACTGTTCCTGCTCCTATTTGCCGTGGTCCCCGCGCCCTACAACATATTCTTTATGTTCCTCAATGGCTTTCCCCTGGGCATGATCTGGGGCATCGTGTTCTCCTATATGGAAGGCCGAAAATATACCGACATCCTGGGGGTGGTGCTCTGTTCCAGCTTTATCGTATCGAGCGGTGTGGTCAAATCCGTGGGGCTCTTTGTGATGGAACAGTGGGGGGTGAGTGAATTTTGGATGCCCTCGGTCACAGGTGCGCTTTTCTTTTTGCCCTTTCTATTGTGCTCCCTGGCCCTGCAGCAGGTTCCCCCGCCCACCCAAGAGGATATCGAGGACAGGACCCAAAGGGTTCCCATGACGGCCCGTGATCGAAGGCAGTTGGTCAAGAGTTTCTTTTTCCCTCTTCTTCTGGTGGTGATCTTTTATGCCTTTTTGACCGCTTTTCGGGATTTCAGGGACAATTTTGCCCGTGAACTCTGGGACAGCATCGGATTTCAAGGGGATGTCTCGGTATTTTCCACCTCCGAAACCATCATTGCCGTGGTGGTGTTGTTGATCCTGGGGGCCGTGTTTTTTATAAAGGACAATTTCAAGGCCTTTATGACCTACCACTTTTTGCTCATTTTTGGAGTTCTGGGCATGGGACTGTCGACCTTCCTTTTCCAAACCGGGCGATTGGATCCCTATCTGTGGATGGTCTGTACCGGTTTTGGCATGTACATCTGCTATGTTCCCTTCAACTGCCTGTTCTTCGATCGGTTCATCGCAACCTTTAAGATCAAGGGCAATTCGGGCTTTCTGATCTATATAGCGGATTCCTTCGGATATATCGGCAGTATCCTGGTCCTGCTCTACAAAAACTTTGGGCAGGCCAATCTGTCCTGGTTGAACTTCTTTGTGTACGGCACCTATGCCGTGGCCGCCATCGGCCTGTTGGCAAGCTTGATGCTGCTCGTACATTTCGGGACGATCTACCGAAGGCAACAAAATAACGGACCCTTGCCATGACAGTATTTTTTGTGGGTCCCATTCCCAAGACCATAGATTTCAAATCCCGTACAAATCACAAAATGCACAACCCTTAAAACCGTATAGAAAATGAGAACAAGAATTGGCACAATACCGGCATTGGTCCTATTTCTTTGCCTGACCGCCATACAGGCCCAAGGGCAACAGGACACCAAAATCATTTTGATCACCCTGGACGGGCTGCGCTGGCAGGAGCTCTTCAGCGGTGCGGACTCCCTCTTGATCGGCCATAAGGACTATGTCGGGAATCCCGATCTGCTCAGGGAAAAATTTTGGAGGGACAGTCCCGGGGAACGTAGAAGGGCCCTGATGCCCTTTCTATGGGAGGAGGTTGCCAAAATGGGACAATTGCACGGGAACAGGAGCTTGGGGAGCAAGGTGGACCTGACCAATTCCATGTGGTTCTCCTACCCGGGATATAATGAAATTTTGACAGGAAGGGCCGACGACGCCCGGATCAACAGCAACGACAAGGTGGACAATCCAAACACCACCGTATTGGAACGTTATAACAATTCCCCTGAAGGAAAGGGGAAGGTGGCCGCCTTTGGAAGCTGGGACGTGTTTCCCTATATCATCAATGAAAAACGATCCGGAATCCCGGTCAACGCGGGATTTGGTACAGCCAAGAACGAACTGACCGAGAGGGAAAGCTTCCTCAACCGCCTGCAAGGGCAGATTCCCAGCCCATGGGGCAGTGTGCGTTTGGATGCCTTCACCCACCACTATGCCCTGGAGCATATGAAAAAGGAACATCCAAAATTGGTCTATATCGCCTATGGGGAAACCGATGACTTTGCCCACGACGGGGACTATCAGGCCTATCTCGAGGCAGCCCACAATACGGACGGGCTGATCCGGGAACTTTGGGAGTTTGTCCAAGGGGATGAATTCTACAGGGACAACACCGTATTTGTGATCAGTACCGACCACGGCCGGGGCACCCAACCCCTGCATACCTGGAAAAGCCACGGCAGTGATATTGAAGGGGCCCATGCGGTATGGCTGATCGCCTTTGGCAAGGATGTAAGGGCCTTGGGTGAAGTTGGGGAAAGCGAGCAACTCCACTCCAATCAGATCGCACCCACCTTGATGAAACTATTGGGAATGTCCCAGCCTGAAGAAATGCCCGGGAAGCCCTTAACGCTATAGTTCGTTTTTTTGTTTGTTCAGCAATTTTGGCCAAGGACCCATATATTGATTTTGGGTCCTTGCCATTTTCATAAGGAGGAAGCTTTCCCCAAATTGGTTATCTTCGGGGGTATGTAACCCTAGCATGAAAGAAGAACTTCTAAGTGCCTTTGGCAGCCAATTCGAAGCCCCTTTGGTCGAAGAAATCCTCAGGGAAGGGCAGCATGTCCATGTGTTGGAGGGGCAGACCCTGATCGAGATCGGACAGTATATCAGAAGTATCCCCTTGGTGATGCAGGGAGCGGTCAAGGTCCTTAGGGAGGATGATCAAGGGGACGAACTGTTGCTCTATTATCTGGAGGCAGGGGAAACCTGCTCGGCGACCATGGCCTGCTGTATGGGACAGACCCAAAGTGAAATCAGGGCCGTGGCGGAGACCGATGTGAGCCTGGTCATGGTACCGGCGAAGAAGATGGAGGAGTGGATGGCCCTTCACAAGGGTTGGCGCCATTACGTTCTGGAAAGCTACCACAAAAGGTTGAACGAATTGATGCAGACCGTGGACAGCATCGCATTCAAGAACCTGGACCAACGCTTGGTGGATTACCTCAGAAAGCGGATGGAACTGACCAATGATAGGAAGATCAAGAGCACCCATCAGGAAATCGCCTATGAACTGCACACTTCCAGGGTCGTGGTTTCCCGATTGTTGAAAAAATTGGAGCATATGAAAAAATTGGTACTCCACCGATCCCACATCCAAATCCTGGACCTGTGATTTTTGTTCCGATTCTGGCTCATCCCATACAGTCCCCTTATTTTTGCATTAAACCCTACCCATGATCAAACGATACCTGCCCATTTTATCCTGGATCGGGAGCTATGACCGAAAATGGCTCCAAGGCGATTTGGTGGCGGGAATTACCTTGGGGGTGATGTTGGTGCCCCAGGGAATGGCCTATGCCATGATCGTGGGCATGCCCCCAATCCATGGGCTCTACGCGGCCCTTCTCCCCCAATTGGTCTATGCCTTTATGGGGACCTCCAGGCAATTGGCCGTTGGGCCGGTGGCCATGGATTCCCTTTTGGTCGCCACCGGGGTCGGGACCTTGGGCCTGATCGGTGTAGGGGCCCATGTACAGGCCGTACTTTTGTTGACCTTGTTGATCGGGGGCATACAACTCCTGTTGGGGATGTTGCGCATGGGTTTCTTTGTCAACTTTCTGTCCAAACCGGTCATCGGCGGCTTTAGCACGGCAGCGGCCATCCTGATAGGCTTGGGCCAATTGCACCATATCCTGGGGGTGGATTCCGTTTCCGCCGGAGGCCTACACCTCCTATTGGGCAATATCTTGGAGCGGCTACAGCTGTTGCACCCCCTCAGCCTTGGAATCGGAATCGGGGCCCTTGCATTGATGATCTTTTTGGGCAGGATCAAAAAAGGCCTGCCCATTCCCCTGATCATGGTGGTGTTGGGCATTTTGGCCGTTTCCCTTTTTGGATTGGAGGCCAAGGGCGTCCGCATAGTGGGGTATATTCCACAGGGCCTGCCGCATTTTGGCATTCCCTCCATGGATTGGGACTCCATGGGACCGCTGTTGCCCATTGCATTGACCGTGGCCCTTTTCGGATTCATGGAATCCGTTTCCATTGCCAAATCCCTGGAGGAAAGACATCCTGAATACGAACTGGACGCCGACCAGGAGCTCCGTGCCCTGGGATTTTCCAACATCCTGGGATCCCTGTTCCAATCCTTTTCCGTGTCCGGAAGCTTTTCCAGGTCCGCAGTGAACGACAGGGCCGGGGCCAAAACGGGCCTTTCCCTGATCATCAGTGCCCTGATCATCGGTGCCGTATTGCTCTTTTTGACCCCCTTGTTCCACAATCTGCCCACCCTGGTCCTGGGCGCCATCATCATCTTGGCGGTGGTCCCCTTAATGGATTTTAAGTATCCCAAAAAGCTTTGGACCTATGGAAAGGATGAATTTTCGCTTTGGGCGCTCACGTTTTTGTCCACCCTTTTTATTGGCTTGATGGAAGGGATTCTCCTAGGGGTACTTCTGTCCCTGGCCCTATTGGTATATAGGACTTCCAAGCCCAATATGCCCGTATTGGGCAGGATCC
>CALDPL010000260.1 GCA_937911965.1 uncultured Allomuricauda sp.
GACCGGAAGGTTCATCCAGTCTGACAGGCTCGCCCTGTTCATTGATCAAGCTGTCGGTCAACGGATTAAAAGTGAGGTCTCCGGCTATGGCCATTGCCGTCACCACTTCAGGAGATGCTACAAATGAATGGGTGTTGGGGTTGCCGTCTGCCCTTTTGGCAAAATTCCGGTTGAAGGAATGTACAATGGTATTGCGGGGTCCGTCCGCAGCTTTGTCCCCGTAACGGTCCCACATTCCAATACAGGGCCCGCAGGCATTTGCGAAAACGGTGGCCCCGATATTGTTGAAGGTATCGATCAGCCCGTCCCTTTCGATGGTGTAACGCACCAATTCAGATCCCGGGGTTATGGTGAACTGGGATTTGGTCTTCAGTTTTTTATCGGATACCTGCTTGGCCAGGGAGGCCGCGCGTGAAATGTCCTCATAGGAAGAGTTGGTGCAGGAGCCTATCAGCCCCACCTCCACGTTGAGTGGCCAATCATTGGCCTTGGCCGCTTCTGCCATTTTGGAAATGGGAGTGGCCAAATCCGGGGTGTAGGGCCCGTTCAAATGGGGCTCCAGGGTACTTAGGTCGATTTCGATGACCTGGTCGAAATACTTTTGGGGTTCGGCGTATACTTCAGGATCTGCGGTCAGGTGCTCCCGTATCGCATAGGCGGCATCCGCCACTTCCCCACGGTCGGTCGCCCTGAGGTAACGGTCCATGGATTCATCGTACCCAAAGGTGGAGGTGGTGGCACCGACCTCGGCGCCCATATTGCAAATGGTGCCCTTTCCGGTACAGGACATGGCCTTGGCCCCTTCCCCAAAATATTCTATAATGGCCCCGGTCCCCCCCTTGACGGTGAGGATCTCGGCCACTTTCAAAATCACGTCCTTGGGGGTGGTCCATCCGGAAAGTGTTCCGCTGAGTTTTACCCCGATCAGTTTGGGGAACTTGAGTTCCCAGGCCATTCCGGCCATCACGTCCACGGCATCGGCACCGCCAACGCCTATGGCGACCATTCCAAGTCCCCCCGCATTCACGGTATGGGAATCGGTCCCGACCATCATCCCTCCCGGAAAGGCATAGTTTTCAAGGACCACCTGGTGGATGATCCCGGCCCCCGGTTTCCAAAAACCGATCCCGTATTTGTTCGATACGGACTCCAAAAAGTCAAATACCTCGTTGCTGGTCTGGTTTGCCCGTTTAAGATCGGCCTTGGCCCCCACTTTTGCCTGGATCAGGTGATCGCAGTGTACGGTAGTGGGAACGGCAACCTTGGGTTTTCCGGCATGCATGAACTGGAGCAGGGCCATTTGGGCCGTGGCATCCTGGCAGGCCACCCGGTCCGGGGCAAAATCGACATAATCCTTTCCCCGGGCCAATACCTTGTCGGGAGTCCCGTCCCAGAGATGTGAATACAATATTTTTTCGGATAGGGTCAGGGGACCGCCCACCAATTCACGGGCCTTGTTCACCCGCTCCCCCATGGAAGCGTATACGCCCTTAATCATGTCAATGTCAAATGCCATTCTTTACTTGGGTTTTACAAATTAGGTAATTTGACAAATTTACGAAAATAGCTAGGATTTCCCCATTGGAATCAACCTAAATAAGGTAGGTTCAGATGGTGTTACAACAATTCCCGGATAATGTTTTCCACGCTGATCCCCTCGGCCTCGGCCTTGTAGTTTTTAAGGACCCTATGGCTGAGAATCCCCATGGACACCGCTTTGATATCCTCGATGTCCGGAGAGAACTTTCCGTGGATCGCCGCATGGGCCTTGGCCGCCAGGACCAGGTTCTGGGAGGCCCGGGGCCCTGCGCCCCAGTCGACGTAATTGTTGATGAAATCCAGGGAGCCTTCTTGATTGGGGCGGGTTCTGTGCACCAGGCGAACGGCATAGTCGACCACATTGTCGGGGACGGGGATGCGTCGGACCAAATGCTGTACCTCGACGATGCCCTCGGCATCGAACAGCGGCTCCAAATGGACGGAATCATCGGTGGTCGTGGTCTTGACCACCTGGATCTCCTCGTCAATGCTGGGATAGTCCAGGGCAATGGCGAACATAAAACGGTCCAATTGGGCCTCCGGCAGGGGATAGGTCCCCTCCTGCTCTATGGGGTTCTGGGTGGCCAGCACAAAATAGGGCATGTTGAGCCTGTACTGTTTGCCGGCAATGGTGACCGCCTTCTCCTGCATGGCCTCCAAAAGGGCGGCCTGGGTCTTGGGCGGGGTCCTGTTGATCTCATCGGCCAGGATGATATTGGCAAAGATCGGGCCCTTGATAAATTTGAAATTACGGTGCTGATCCAATACCTCGGAACCCAGAATATCCGAGGGCATCAAATCCGGGGTAAACTGAATGCGTTTGAAGTCCAGGCCCAGGATCTGGGCAATGGTATTGACCATCAAGGTCTTTGCAAGGCCGGGGACCCCGATCAACAACGAGTGTCCCCCGGTATAGATGGAGAGCAGGATCTGCTCCACCACCCGGTCCTGGCCCACGATGACCTTGGCAATCCCTTCCCTTAGGGCCCTGTGCTTTTCAACGAGTCGCTCAACGGCTGCTACATCCGACATGAACTTGTTACTTTACCCAGTTGTTCGCAAAATCACAGTCCCTGTTGTCCACATTGACATGGATGTAGGTGTCCTCGATATGTTCCTCCATCCATTTTTTGATGGCCTTCAATTGCTTTTCCCTTAGAGCCAGTTCCTGGATCTTGATATAGTCCTGGGCAAAGTCCGCCCGATGTTCGTCATAG
>CALDPL010000261.1 GCA_937911965.1 uncultured Allomuricauda sp.
GACAGGCAGGTATTCTAACCAACTGAACTACCAGACCAAGGATTTTGCCCTTGCGGACCCTGACGACAGTCAGGTTCAAATCTTGTTGCAATTGCTTTTTTAAAGCGAGTGCAAATATACATTGTCAAAACCTATCCAACAAGACATTTGTTCAAAAAAGTATTCACACGAATTTTTGGCGCTCGACCATAAAGGTGTTCAATATCTTGGAGAAGCTTGCATTGATGTCAACCCCAACGTATTTGATTTTGTATTGGGCACATTTTAACCTGAGTTCCTCTTGGTACTGAACGATCCTTTTCGAATAGGCTTCCTTTATGGAATCCGCATAAAGGTCGATATGGGCCCCGGTTTCCACATCCACAAAACGTTTGGGGGCATTGTCAAATCCAAAGTCCAGTTCGTGGCGGTGGTCCAGGAGTTGGAAGAGCACCACGGCATGTTTATTGTATTTTAGATGACGCAGGGCCTCGAAGAGTTTTTCCTGTTCAGTTTCGGTCTGGAACATATCGGAGAAGAGGAAGATCAGGCTCCTTCTGTGTATTTTTTCCGCGATCTGGTGTAAAAAGGTATAGGTCCTGGTCTGTTTTTGGGCCTCTTTGGAATCCACCACCTCGTTCAATTTGGAATAGAGCATCTGATAGTGCCTCTCACTACTTTTCTCCGGGGCGTGAAAGTCATAGTGGTCGGAATAAATGCTCAGGCCCACGGCATCCCTTTGTTTTTTCAGGACCTGCATCAGGGCCGCTATGGAAAGCACGGAGAACCCTATTTTGTTCAACTTATCCATGGAAAGCCCGTCCACCTCGGGGTAGTGCATGGAGGAGGAGTTGTCCAGGATCATATGGCACCTGAGGTTGGTCTCGTCCTCATAGCGTTTGGTGTAGAGCCGATCGGTCTTGGCGTAGAGCTTCCAATCGATATGCTTGGTACTTTCTCCCGAATTGTAGATTTTGTGTTCGGCAAACTCCGCTGAAAAGCCGTGGAATGGACTCTTATGGATGCCACTGATAAAGCCTTCCACAATCTGCTGTGCCAGCAGTTCCAGGTTTTGGAAGAGTTGGGCCTTGTGGAGTTCTTGTCTAATATCCATTTAAGGAGTCGTTTGAAATAAAGTACCGGACAAGGTACGTCAAAGTTCCCTATTGGCAATAGCCTTCGGGGCCATGGGCCTGTGTTGTATGGTTGTTTTTTGGCGACGCCCTTGATCGAATGGATTAAGGGGTAGGGCCATTTTTTTTCTTTTTGTAGTAAACAAAGGCCAAGGGAATGGACAATGCCAGCAGTAATGCGATCGGCAGCCTTGCCCGTTTCCACAGGGGTTTGGAAATGGGAATCGGGGAATCGGCCCCCGAAAGCACAAAACCTGCCCAGTAAAAAGGATGTGCCAACTCTTGATACTTCACCTGCTCGAGATAGCCCAATTTTGCATTGGCCAAGGCTTCACTTTTGGTCTGTCCCTTCTCCAAAAACTCGTAGAACAACACCATCAGTTCCGAAGTTTGACGGTCCGGCACCTTCCACAGGCTCATGACGGTACTCGATGTGCCGGCATAGGTAAAGGCCCGCGACATGCTCATGACCCCGTCCCCCCTGGAGTGCCCGGTTCCGGTATTACAGGCGCTTAAAACGGCCAAATCGGCCCCTAGGTCCAACCCGTATATCTCCGAGGTGGTCAATTCGTTTGAAATGCCGTCTTGCGAAAACAATATTTTATTGAACATGGGATTGAGTTTGTCCAGTTCCGTATGGGTGGCAAGATGGATGACCGACGCTTTTTCCCCGAGTTCCACCAGGTTTTGTTTTGTAGCTTCCGCTCCCAATATGGGGGTTCCGTCCACAATATTGTTAATGGAAAGCACTTCTTCTTTATTGTCGAAAAGAGGGGTCTCTTCGTAGGTGGGGGCAAAACCGATCCAGTTGAACCTATGTTGTTCCCCAATTTTCATTTGTTTTTCGTAAAGTTGAAGTGAGCCTGCGTAATTAATGCTATGGTCCTTGATCAGGTATGCTCCCCGGTACTGTAAAACTTCAAAAGGGATTTGGTTCAAAGGTCCGTCCAGTACAAAAATGATGTCGTCGATGTCTGAGGGAAATTCAGGCAACAGCAAATCCCCCAATTGGGAAGAAAGGGGGGCCAATTCCTTTTGTTGGGTCAGCCGATCGTAAAATTCGGAAATGTCGTTTTTCCATCCCGCTTCGGGAACGATCTTATCATAGGCAATGGAGTTCTTGGTCAGGGTGATGCGGTGTACGATGTCCCCATTGATATAGTATTCCACCAGGGCCTGATGCCCTGCAATGAGGTTTTTTTGGTACTCCCTGAGGTGTCCCGTTTCCTTGAATTCAACGGCCTCGATGTATTTTGGGTGCTCCTCCCTTAAAACGGCATGTATGCTATCCAAGCTTTTATTCAGGTGCAGGCGTTGGTCGATCAGTTGGTTTATTTCTTCTTGAGCGTTTGGACTTCTACTGTTGAGTGCATAAATGTTTTTGTTCAGGTCGGCCAATTTTTTTTCAACATTGGCTTCGGCAACGATAAGGGTTTCAGGTACCCCAAGCTCATTTTTCAGCTCCATTTCATTGATTCCATCCAGAAGGATCGAGGATTTATTGAGTTCCATGAGGGTGAAAATGGTGTTGAGCACCCGGGGATCTTGGGTCAGCCGGTATTTTGAATCACATACCTCCATTGCCACGTTAATGGAGCCCACAATGCTTTCGCTGTAGTACAACTTTGAGGTGTTGTACTTGAACGATGCCTTGCCCGCAATGATGTCCTTTATGAGAACATCCACATTTTCATAGGCGCCTTCCAGATGGGCCGTGGAATTTTCAAGCTTGTATTTTTCAAGCAGAAGAGCGGTTTCCAAGGACAATGTCCTCAATTTTATGATGATATCGGCATCATTTTCTTCATGGTCCAATACACTTTTTGCAGCCTTTATATGGAGGGTCGCACTGTCCAATGCCTTAAGCCCCATATATCCTTCCGCCAGTGCCAGATTGGTATCTGCCGCACTGATATAGTCCCCTTCCAGGGCCTCCTTGTCCAATTTTTGGATGATCTTGGCCGTGGCCACTGCCCGGTCGTAGTCCTTGGTTTCCAGGTATAGATCGCACAACTGCTTATAGGCCGAGAGTTTGGAGTAGATTCGATCTATATTTTCGGACGCTTGGATGGCGCGCAACAGATAGGTTTTGGCCCCCTCGTGGTTTTTCGCCTCAAGCTCTACCCTTGCCTTGTCATTGAAGGCCTGTACGGTGAATTTGTCGTTTTCCCCAAAAAAGGCGATGCTTTCCTCCACCACCTTGTCGATTGCCCGCCGGGCACTTTCGTGATCGCCTTGGGCCGAAAGGATCCTCGATTGGGACATGGCGGGCAGGGAACGGTAATACACACTTTCTGTTTTCAGGACATCATTCGCCAGCACATAGCCCTTTTGGGCATAATACTCGGCCTGTTCCAAATCCTTTAGTTCAAAATAAACATCGGCAAGTAACGAATACAACATTACCGAAAAATCGGTCTCTCCCCTTGCCTGGCTTTGATAGTGGATGGATTCCTTGAAGTAGGCTATGGATTTTTGTTTGTTGGCTAGTTGGCCGGCATTGATAAGGGCTATGTTGAAGGCCAATTGGGACAACCTTAAAGGATCCGGGGTTTCCATGGTTTTTATCAAGCCATAGGCCTGTTCCATATACTGCAGGCTCAACTCTACTTCGTCCATCCAATGGTAACAGCCTCCGGTGAATTGAAGGATTGCGGAATTTCCCCAAAGCTGGGTCAGGTGGCTCTGGGATACGGATTTCAGGGCGAC
>CALDPL010000262.1 GCA_937911965.1 uncultured Allomuricauda sp.
AGGGCGTTGAAAAGGATTTCCTGGGCCTGCCGGTTCCCATGGACCGCCTTTTTGATGGTCTGCCGTTGGTTGGGGTATAGGGAAATGATCTTCAAAGGTTTGAATTGATTGAACTGCTTCTTTTCCAATAGACGGATGGAGGGACAAAAGGGTTGCCCGAAAAAATAAACTTTTCACGGAACCCTGGATATCAATATACTATCCTTTATTTTTTTCTATCCACCACGTATTCGACCATAAGGACCAGGGCCCTTTTGTACTCGGAATCCGGATAGGGGGCCAAGAGGGAGAGCGCCTCGTCCTTGAACTGGATCATTTGTTCCACCGCGTATTCCAGGCCTCCCATTTCCTTCACATAGGCAATGACCTCCCCCACCCGCTTTTGGTCCTTGTTGTGGTTCTTGATCGAGTTGATCAGCCATCGTTTCCGCTTGCGGTCGCTCCGGTTCAGGGCGTGGATCAGGGGAAGGGTCATTTTCTGTTCCTTGATGTCGATTCCGGTGGGTTTGCCGATGGCCTTGGCCCCATAATCAAAAAGGTCGTCCTTGATCTGGAAGGCCATGCCGCAGAGCTCCCCGAACTTTCTGAAGGTCTCCACATCCGCGGAACCCGGACGGACCGAACAGGCCCCCATGGAGCAACATGCGGCGATAAGGGTGGCGGTCTTTTGACGGATGATGTCGTAATAGACCTCCTCGGTAATGTCCAGGAGCCTGGCCTTCTCGATCTGCAACAGCTCCCCTTCGCTCATGTCCCGTACCGCATTGGAAATTATATGGAGCAGGTCATAATCCTGCTTCTCCAGGGAGACCAATAGCCCCTTGGAAAAGAGAAAGTCCCCCACCAGGACCGCAATTTTGTTCTTCCACAGGGCATTGATGGAGAAAAAGCCCCTTCTTTTGTTGGAATCGTCCACCACATCGTCGTGGACCAGACTGGCGGTATGGATCAGTTCAATGATCGAGGCCCCGGTATAGGTGCGTTCATTGACTTCCCCATTGATCAACTTGGCGGTGAGAAAGACAAACATGGGGCGCATCTGTTTCCCCTTTCTGTTTACGATGTAGTAGGTGATCCTGTTGAACAAGGCCACCTTGGACGACATGGATCGGAGGAACTTTTCCTCAAAAAGCTCCATTTCGGCCTCTATGGGCTCCCTGATCTGAGAAACGACTTTTACCAACTGTGTTGCCGGGTTTGGTTTTGAATGCCTAAAAGTAGGGAAAATGCAAGAGTTGTCGGACGGAAGCGCAAAGTTTTACCATCATGGGCGAAGGGACCCCACTAAAGCTTGTTGGCCAATTGTCCGCAGGCCGCATCGATATCCTTCCCCCGGGACCTTCTCAGGGTGACCGTTATCCCGTGGCGTTCCAAATGCTCCCTGTACAGGTCAAGGGCCTCGGGGGAGGCCTGCCTGAACTCCCCCTCATCGATGGGGTTGTATTCGATAAGGTTGACCTTGGAGGGTGCGAACTTACAGAATTCGACCAGGGCTTCCACGGCTTCCAGGTTGTCATTGATGCCCTCCCAGACCACGTATTCATAGGTGATCCGGCTCTTGGTTTGGGCGTACCAGAACTGCAGGGCCTCCCGCAGCTCTTTTAGCGGGAAGCTGGCACTGAAGGGCATGATGGAACTGCGGACCCGGTCGATGGCCGAATGTAGGGAAACCGCCAATTTGAACTTCACCTGCTGCTCCGCCATTTTCCGGATCATCTTGGGCACCCCCGAAGTGGAGACCGTGATCCGTTTGGGGGACATGCCAAGACCTTCCGGGGAACTGATCATATCGATGGCCTTGAGTACGTTGTTGTAGTTCATAAGGGGCTCGCCCATGCCCATGAACACTATATTGCTCAAGGGCCGGTCAAAGTACAGCCGGCTTTCATTGTCAATGGCCACCACCTGATCGTAGATCTCGTCAGGGTTTAGGTTGCGCATGCGTTTCATCCTGGCCGTGGCACAAAATCTGCAATCCAGACTACAGCCCACCTGGGAAGACACACAGGCCGTGGTCCTGGATTCCGTGGGGATCAACACGGCTTCCACCACCAGGCCATCGTGAAGGCGCACGGCATTCTTGATGGTCCCGTCCGAGGACCGCTGCATCTGGTCCACCCGGATGTGGTTGATCACAAAGTGTTCCTCCAACAAGGCCCGGACTTCCAGGGAAAGATTGGTCATGTCCCCAAAGGAGTGGGCCGATTTTTGCCAGAGCCATTCATATACCTGATTGCCCCTATAGGCCCGATCGCCGAGGCCCACAAAGAACTGCCTGAGCTGTTCCTTGGTCAATGCCCTGATGTCCTTCTTTTTGGGTTCCACACGCTAAAGATAACTAAGAAAAAACCCGGAAGCCCCAGGCTCCGGGTAAATCATGGGCCACGATGATCCTAGAGAATCAACATGGCATCCCCGTAGGAGTAAAAACGGTAGCCCTCCAAAATGGCCTGTTTGTACACCTTTTTGGTCAGGTCGTGCCCCGCCGCGAACGCGTG
>CALDPL010000263.1 GCA_937911965.1 uncultured Allomuricauda sp.
GTTTGTCAAGGAGCAGCCCTACGGCAACCTCCTGGACTGGTACCGGCTGATCGGCATCGAAAAGAAACAGGGACAGATCGGGGTGGACGAGGCACAGGACCTGGCGAAGAAGCTTTCCCTGAAATCCTATGAGGGCGGGTACAAGGTCCTGATCGTCTGGATGGCGGAAAAGATGAACCAGGCCGCATCGAACAAATTGCTCAAGTTGATCGAGGAACCCCCCGATAAAACGATTCTTTTGTTGTTGGCCGAGGAGAAGGAACAGATCATAGACACCATTTTGTCCCGTTGCCAATTGCTCGGTTTTCCACCCTTGGACCAAAAATCCATTGCCGAGGGGCTGATGCTCCGGGGAGCACAAAATGGAGAGGCCCTTGCCATTGCCCAAGAGGCCCAGGGCAATTTCAACAAGGCCCTGGACCTTTTGGGCAGGGATTCCGAGGACCTGGTCTTTGAGCGTTGGTTCGTCCAATGGGTGCGTTCCGCCTTCAAGGCCAAGGGGAACAAGGGGGCCATCCACGAACTCATCCTGTGGAGCGGGGAGGTTTCCAAGACCAGTAGGGAGGTGCAAAAGCAGTTCCTCCAACATTGCATCACCCTGATCCGGCAGGCCCTCTTGTTGAACTATGGGGTCCACGGACTGGTCTATGCAAAGGTCCGTGTGGAAGGTTTCGATCTGGCGAAGTTTGCGCCCTTTGTACACGAGAACAATGTGGGGGACATCGTCAAGGAACTGGAAACGGCCATTTTCCACGTGGAACGCAATGGGAACGGCAAACTCATCTTTACCGATCTCTCCATCAAACTCACCCGGCTGTTGCACGTCAAGGCTTCCTGATTTTTGGGCATCCCCAAAGGGGAATCTGAAATCATGGAGGGCAATTATTTGACATCATTTAAAATAAGATGGGGCCCTTTGCCGTTATCAATGCATTGAAGTCCCTGCGATCGGTTCCCCTGGGACATCCTTCGGATGCCTCTTCCCCTCCTATGGAACACCGTCCCGCAAAAGGGGGCATTCTCTATTCTATTTTGGATTAAAGATCGAGCAATGGAAAATATGATTCAGAACGCCACACAGATTCTAATTTTGACCTTTTTGGCCATTACCTTTCTGCAAAGCGGAATCGACAAGATTCTGGATTGGAAGGGGAACCTCAACTGGATTACCGGGCATTTCTCCAAAACGGCTTTCAAGGATTATGTTCCCGTTCTTCTCGGCCTGGTCCTGGTCATGGAAATGCTCTCCGGCATCCTGGGCGGGGTGGGGGTCATCCAGTTTCTGATTGACGGCCGGAGTTCCATTGGCTTTTTGGGGGCGGTGCTCTCGGCCATTACCCTATTGATCCTCTTTTTGGGCCAACGCATTGCCAAGGATTATGTTGGGGCCCAGACCTTGGTGGTCTATCTTATCCCAACGGTGTTCTTGGTGTATTTGATGCAGTGATCGCCAATTATCTTCAAGAACGAGGCCCAATCATAAATTGTAATTATACTTTCAAGATTTCCCAGTTTACACAATAGTTGTAACTATACTTACAACGTTTTTCTTCAAATAATTCTTTCTTGGGTCAGTATATTGCAATCCCACCGGTCTTTGGCCCCGCTTTTGGGCGCCCAAGAAATTGACTTTGTTGCAAGCAAGGACAAAGAAACTGTTTACATTCAGGCAGCATTGCGCCTTGATCATAAAAAAACCATGGGACGCGAATTTGGAAACCTTCAAAAAATACAGGACAATTACCCCAAAATGGTCATTACCCTGGACAAAACCTTTGACAATAGCCTCAATGGGATCAAACACCTATCGCTGCGGGATTTCCTGATGTTGGATGGGCAAAGGAGAATGCTGCACTATGGGAATTAAAGAAGTTCGATTCCCAAAGCGCATTTCAAACGAACGAAATCACTTTTGGGAAAAATCTTCCTGTCCCCTATGGACCATCTCAGGGAAATCCCATGGAATGTTGTATCCTTTTTTCCCCCATAGGTCATAGACCTTGGTCCCTGTTGTGAAACCAATGGGAATTATATATGATGGCCGTCAGCACCTCCAGGTCCCGTCCCACGGATTTAAAAAAGGTGATTGGCACCTTAGGGTTACCCCTCCCTTTACCGGTGAATCAAAAATTATGTTTCGTTGGTGAATTGGCCGGTCCCGTAGTTTTCCCTCCAACTCCAGCAGACCCGGTGGGTCCGTGCCCCCAGGGCGGGAA
>CALDPL010000264.1 GCA_937911965.1 uncultured Allomuricauda sp.
GAGAATTACGAATGACAGTGAACTTTTCAAAAAACTACAAGATGATATTTGGGAATTCAGGACAAAGTTCAGCAAAACATATTATCGGCTTTTCGCTTTTTGGGACAAAACTGGTCACCACGACACCCTAATCATATCAACACATGGGCTGATAAAAAAGTCTGGCAAAACACCCAAAGGAGAAATAGCAAAAGCCAAAATGCTAATGGAAGAATATTTTAACGAGAAGAAGAAGGAACTATGAAAACTTACAGTATAGAGGAAATGACCGACAAACATATCGGCAAGAAGGGGACAAAAAAGCGTGATGAATTTGACAATGAACTTCGTCTTGACCTTTTGGGCTATGCCATAAAACAAGCAAGAAAAGAGCGGCATCTGACACAAGAACAACTTGGCAAACTTGTGGGAGTAAAAAAAGCACAAATCTCAAAAATAGAAAACAGCACGACAGATGCTCGATTTTCAACCATAATGAAGGTATTTGAAGTTTTGGGTGCCAAGGTGAAATTCAATGTCGAGTTGAACAATCAAAGAATGGCATATTGAAATCAAACATAAAATAACAATTAACGGATACAAGTCCATTCCAATTTTAAACCTACCCAATGCACGGTAAGAACATTGGAGAAGGTTTTTGTGATTTTTGCTTTAGGGTCCCCCCTAGGGCCACCCTGCCATTAAAAAATTGTTACCTTATTCAGGTGAAATCTTCTATTGGATTTTGATGAACAAGAACATATGGTCCCTGATTTGCATCCCCCTTTTCCTTTTGGCCTGCCGGAACAGTCCCGAAGACCTTTTGGATGTTGGGGTTCCCAGGGACATGGCCGCATATCGCAAGGCCCAGGTGTCGGAGGTGGTCTATGGGCTGTCCCTTGACATTCCCGCCGAAAAGGATTCTGCCATACCGGCCAAATTGGTACTGGATTTGGAAATCCACGACCTCTCCAGGCCCCTTTATTTGGACTTCAATGCGGATGCGAGCCTATTGAAACAACTTTCCGTCAACGGAAGGCCGCAGGAGGTCGTCCACAAAAAGGAACATCTGATTGTTTCCGAGGGCCTGCACTTGGGCAAAAATCGCCTGGAAATCCAATTTGTGGCCGGGGAGCGTTCCCTGAACCGCAATGGGGACTATCTCTATTCATTGCTCGTCCCGGAGCGGGCCAGTACCTTCTTTCCCTGTTTTGACCAGCCGGATATCAAGGGCAGGTACCTACTTGATGTGGGGGTCCCCCATGATTGGAAGGTTCTCAGCGGTGCGATTCTTGAGTCCAAGACAATGGAAGGGGATAGGGCACACCATAGATTTGTCTTGAGCGACCCCATGAGCAGCTATCTCTTTTCCGTGGTGGCGGGCAAGTTCGAATCCAGGACCGAAAACCCCGGGATTTTTGACATGACCTTTTTGTACCGGGAGACGGACAGCGCCAAAATTGGACCCAGCATCCCCATGATCTATGATCTGCACCAAAGGTCCATCGATTTTTTGAAAGGGTATACCGAATATGAATTTCCCTTCCAGAAACTGGATTTTGCGGCCATTCCAGGTTTCCAGTACGGGGGGATGGAACATGTGGGGGCCATACAGTACAGGCAATCCACCCTTTTTCTGGATGAGAGTGCGACGGAACGTCAACGTATGGGCAGGGCCAAGCTAATCGCCCATGAGACGGCCCATATGTGGTTCGGGGACCTGGTTACCATGGAATGGTTCGACGACGTTTGGATGAAGGAGGTCTTTGCAAATTTTATGGCGGACAAGATCATCAATCCCACCTTTCCAGGGTTTAATCACAGTCTGCAGTTCATGACCTCCCATTATCCCTCGGCCTATGGGGAGGACCGCAGCCGGGGCAGCAACCCCATCCGACAGCCTTTGGAAAATTTAAAGAATGCCGGCAGCCTATACGGGGGCATCATCTACAACAAGGCCCCGATCATGATGAGGCAATTGGAGGCCAGACTTGGGGAAACAGCCTTTAGAAATGGGGTCCGGGAATATATTTCCAAGTTTGCCTATGGCAATGCCGGTTGGGAGGACCTTGTTGGCATCCTGGATAGGAATTCAGAGGAAGACCTTGAAAGTTGGAGCAGGGTATGGGCCAATGAGTCGGGCCGTCCCATCTTTACCGAGGAGATCGAATATAAGGACGGGTCGATCAAGAGCCTGACCCTTGTACAAAAGGCAGAGGACGGCAGTGATAAACTTTGGCCCCAAAGTTTTGAAATCTCCCTGATCTATTCCGACAGTGTAAAAACACTTCCCGTTTCCATCTCCGGAAAAAATGTTGAAATCAGTGCCGCAAAGGGGCTGCCAAGGCCCCGGGCCATTATTTACAATTCCAATGCCCTGGGATATGGACTTTTCCCTATAGAGCCATCCGATCTTCCCATCATCCATGGGCTGAAGGATGAAGTGGGTAGGGGCTATGCCTATCTAAATGCTTTTGAAAACGTTCTTCAGGGTACCCTAGGGGCAGGGGAAGGTCTGGCCTTTTTTGTGGAGGGCATTCAAAGGGAAGGGAACGAACTGATCCACGGCCTGCTCTGCAACCAAGCCAATATGGTGTTCTGGAACTATTTGGATGAAGAAACCCGGGCGGTCCAACAACCCCTGTTGGAAGACCTGTTATGGGAAGAACTGCGTTCCTCGAAACATTCCCCCAACATCAAAAAGAACCTCTTCAGACTTTGGAAGGAAATGGCATATTCCAAAAGGGGAATGGACAGACTGTGTGTCATTTGGAAAGGGGATCTTTCGTTGCCGGGATTGAAATTGAATGCGGATGACCATACCCAAATGGCGATGGACCTGGCCCTCTATGGGCATGGGGATGCCGATGAGATTCTGGACAGCGCCAGGGCGGCCTTGACCAATGAAGACCAAAGGGAGCGCTTTGATTTTATCAGGCCCTCCCTCTCCGGGGAAGTTGCCGTGCGAAACAATTTTTTCAATTCCCTTAAAGAAGTCGGGATGCGCGAAAAGGAATCCTGGGTACTCACTGCAGCGGGCCACATCCACCATCCCTTGAGACAGGACAGTTCCAGGGAACTCCTGCCCTTGGCACTGGAGCTCCTGGAAGAGATCCAAAGGACTGGGGACATATTCTTTCCCAAACGATGGCTCGTGGCCACCATTGGGCAATATCAGTCTCCCGGAGCCCTTGAACAAGTGGAGATTTACCTTGGGAATCACCCGGATCTGAACCCCTCCCTAAGGGGAAAGTTGTTGCAGGCCACCGATGACCTTTACCGTTTTGTGGGGATGCGAAAAAATTTGGAACCGATGGACTGAACGCCCCTTGCTCCATCCAACTTTTAGGCCGTTTTGAATTCACCTTTTTAGATGGGACGATAACCTGGAGCCCAAAAGGTATTGGGAGCCAAGGGTTCAAGTTTTCGCAAGGCTCCCAAAAGTTTCCCTATGGGATTTAGAACAATTTTTCCTGGGGCGGGGTTACCCCGGCCAGTCTGAGATAAATGGTTGTCTGTCCCCTGTGGTGGGTCTGGTGTTCAAAGGCCTTTTGTATGGCTTGGGCCGTACTCATTTCAAAACGGTCGAAAAGTTTAACAGGTGCCTCCAAGGCATCCCCGGAGAGCCCTTTGAGTTTTTCGATCACAAAGTCATAGCCTTCAAGGACCAATTTAGTCACATGTTCCTTGGAGGTATCCCCCGTACCTTCGATTTCTCCCCCCTGAATTGGACTCGGGGTACCGGTGGCCGCTGCGGCAAACCCATAATTTGCTTCGGTAAGGTGGAGCATCTGCTGGGCAAAGGATCGGACTTCGGGAGTGGCCTTGAAATCATATTGATCTGCGGGCATGGCCTCAAGATACTCTTGGGTATAGGCTTTGGCCCGCTGCCATTCCTTCACAAGATTGTCGGAATTGGACTGCGCTTGGGCAATAAAGGGAATCATCAGTGCCAGACCCATGGTCGTGGCCAATTTGAAAAGTTTCATAAGTGTTTGTTTAGGTTGTTGTCTTTCAAAGATATGGCATTTATGGATTCCGGATATAATTTTCCCTGCTCAATGATTCCGGATTTCAATTCTCCACCGTATTTGTTTTATGGCAGAGCAGTGGACCAAAACGACCAAGGGACCTATATCTTTTTGGACCGTTCCCATCAATCCGGATTTTGTAAGGGTCCCTTCCTTTTGAATACCAAGAGGGAATTGAATCGTTTGAAATGGAAAAGGGTCGGTCGAAGACGGACCATGGACTTTCCCTGTTATCGATTTCCTCCAACACCCAATATTTGATACTATGGAGATAGGAATGGACAGTTTTGCAACTGCATGTTCGGAAGCAACAGGTTGCGACCGGTGGACGCCATGGAACAGCCTTTGGACCGGATAGTCCTTGCCGATCGGGCCCAACCGGACTTTTTCGGAATTGGGGAACACCGCCATTCTTGCAGCCGCGGCCACAAGGACAGAACGTATTCGATTGGATTCTGCGGTTACCGTGTTAAGCGTTCGTCCAAGGCTATGTGATTTCCAAGGGCAGGGCCGAAATGGCGGTGGGCAGGGGTTCCTCCGTGGAAGCCAAGCCGCTTTTTGGATTTGACCTGAACGATAACGATGCCCT
>CALDPL010000265.1 GCA_937911965.1 uncultured Allomuricauda sp.
CCCCCGGAGCCCGAGACCATCTATTCGGATTACCCTACGGAATTCCACCACGGATGGAAATACATAGCCTTTGGGCCCGATGGAAAATTGTATGTCCCCGTGGGGGCGCCCTGCAATATCTGCGACCGAAGTGGGGAGGATGAGCGCTTTGCCACCATTACCCGGATGGACCCGGATGGAAGCAACCGGGAAATCATAGCCAAGGGCGTTCGCAATACCGTGGGCTTTACCTGGCATCCCCAGACCGATGAGCTGTGGTTCACGGACAACGGCAGGGATATGATGGGGGACGATGTCCCTCCCTGCGAACTCAACCGCCTCACCGAGTCGGGCCAGCATTTTGGATATCCCTTTTGTCATGGGGGCACGGTAAAGGACCCCGAATTCGGAGATCAACGTCCCTGTTCGGATTTTGTTCCCCCGGTACAGAATCTAGGGGCCCACGTAGCTCCCCTGGGCGTAAAATTCGATACGGGTGATATGTTTCCCCAGGCCTATAAGGGCCATGCCTTCATTGCCGAACACGGCTCCTGGAACCGTTCATCCAAGGTGGGCTATAGAATTTCTTTGGTCAAATTGGAAAACAATCAGGCCGTGGGCTATGAGACCTTCATAGACGGTTGGTTGGACCAGGACAGCCAGGAAGCCTTTGGCAGGCCGGTGGACCTTTTGTTCCTTGAAGACGGTTCCCTTCTGATATCCGATGATGTTGGGGATGCCATTTATCGGATAACCTACAAGGGTTGATCTTGATCATCAAAAATCCCCCAATTATTGATGGGCTGGCGTGAGCAATCATCCAACTCCCAGCTGGTTATTTGGCCTTGGGCATCCTTTATTTTCAAGTCGACCTGTACAATTGGCGGGTTTTCATTGATTTCAAAAAATTCCAGGGTATAGGTCAAACCCCCGTCCCGGAAAACATAGCGCCATTCATTTCCCGCCTCATTTTCCCAATACCGACCGTCCTCTATGGCCAGGGAGGGTCCCTTTCCGGCCTCCAGGGGAAAGGTGAAACAGAGATAACGGAGCACTCTGTCGGTACACGAGGCCACATGGATCAAATACTTGTCCCTATAGAGGGCCGTGAACAAATTGCCTATGATATGATAATCCTTTCCAAAAATGGCCATTGTGGTTCTAGTGGGTATATGAATGAATGGGACAGGCCTGATCCATGGCCGGTCAAAACATGGTAGGAGGGTTTCCTTGGAACAAAAGATCGCCCTGCCAATGACCGGCAAGGGCGATCGCTTGTCCTTTATTGTGTGATGGCGTACAATTTTTGGATCTTGGCATCAAAATTCCCAAGGGCGGTCGCCAGGACCCCGACCTGTTGTTGGGCCTCTTCCCAATCCTTCTGTTCTATGGCCTCCCGCACCCCCGGAAGGGTCTTGACCCCATATCCGGTATAAAATCCGGGGGCGTAGATCTGGTGTTTGAACCAGCTTCTTCGGGGCAGTCCCTCTTCCAAGGTCAAGGCCTGCTCCAAGCTGATGAATTCCCGGTTGAGCCGTGCCTTTTTGTCCATGGACAGGGCATTGAGGTCGACCTTTGAAAAGGTTTCGATGCTTCGGTTCAGGGAAGCCAGCACGTTTTGTAAGGGGGCAAAGTCCAGATAGGGGACTTCGGGCCTGGGCTCGGTGGGCTTGACCGGTTTTTTAGGGTCCATCACCAGGTGGAACACATCCTTTTTCACCAGTTCGTTGTGTTTTTCCACCTCGGAGCGCATATCCTTTAGGGTTTTCATCACTTCCCCCAAATAGCCTTCGATGGTGGAATGCCAGGCCTTGAATTCAAAGGGCAGTACCTCGGCATTGGCCAGGCGAAGGCTGATCCTTCCCGCTGTATTGGCCAGGGCCAGCCCGTATTGGAAGCCGGGATCCTTATACTTGGCAAAGTGGGTATAGGTGTCGTAGATGGTATGGTATTCCCCTCCGGATCCTTCCCCTCCAAAACCGAGGTTAAGGGAGGCTATTCCCGAATGTTGGATGAAAGGGGTATAATCCGATCCCGAACCCAGGGCGGATAGTTTAAAACTGCCCTCCCTGCCCCGGTAGAGGTTGGCGGCGATCCTGCGCTGTGCCACCGGGACCCCTTTTTGGGGATCTGTGACGCTATGGGCCACTTGGGAGACCATGGCTTCCAGGGTATGGGAACCCCCGGCCCCCAAATAGCCCCGACTGTTGCCGTCCGTGTTGATATAGGCCACTGCCTTTTGTTGCAGTTCGGACCTGTGGTCCTCCACCCATTCGGTGGAGCCCAAAAGTCCTTGTTCCTCTGCGTCCCAACCGCAATACACCAAACTGCGCTTGGGCCGTTTTCCTTCCTTTGCCAATTTTCCGATGACCCGGGCCTCTTCCATCAGGGCCACCATCCCACTGACGGGATCACTGGCCCCGTGTACCCAGGCATCGTAATGGTTTCCCCGTACAATCCACTGATCTGGAAATTCCGATCCCTTGAGGGTGGCGATCAGGTTATGGGCCGGTTTGATCTGCCAGTCGAACTCCAACTTCAAATGCACCTTGGCCGGCCCGGGTCCGATATGGTAGGTCAGGGGCAGGGCCCCCCTCCAGGACTCCGGGGCCACCGGACCTTTGAGGGCCTCGAGCAGCGGCTGTGCGTCCTCATAGGAAATGGGCAATACGGGAATCTTGGTGATCGTGGGGGCCTGATCCCGATCCAGGCGGTCGGCGTTCTTGGTGGCGGCATAGCCGGGGGTCAGCACATCCCCGGGGTACAGGGGCATGTCCATGACCGAACCCCGTTGGACCCCGGTACTGTTCTTATAGGGCCCTTCTGGATATACGTCCCCTTGATAATAGCCATCATCCTTGGGGTCGGAATAGATGATACAGCCTATGGCGCCTTTCTCTGCCGCCAATTTGGGCTTGATTCCGCGCCAGGACCCGTAATATTTTGCGATGACGATCTTTCCCTTGACGTCAATGCCCATTTTTTCGAGCTCCTCATAATCCTTGGGCACCCCATAATTGACGAAGACCAGTTCCGCTTCCACGTCCCCGTCCCTGGAAAAGGCGTTGTAGCTGGGCAACAATTTTTCACCTTGGGCCGTATAGGGGTCTCCTTCGACCGCAACGGCCTTCAGCGAGGCCGTGAACTTGGTGGGTTCCGTGAGTTCGAGCAATCTGACCTTGGGGTAGGGGAAGAGGACATGATAGGTGTCTATCCGGGTATTGTAGCCCCAGGACTTGAATTGCGACTCCATCCATTTGACGATTTTCTCCCCATAGGGAGTTCCGACCCAATGGGGTTCAGCGGCCATGAATTGCATCCACTGGTCCATATTCGAGGCGGAGAGCTGTTTTTCGAACTCTGTCTCCAGCTTCAATTGGTCCCTGGCAGCTTTTTCCCCGAATCCGAGGATATCTTCCTGGGCCGATGCTCCCAGGACAAATAACATCAATAAAAAAGGTAATAGTCGATTTTTCATAATATTCAAAATTGGCATTTAAAAGTAACGGTTTTGTATGGTTAATCCTTAAAGTGAATGGAATTTACGGATAAGGTCAATAATTTTTTTGAAAAAAGTTGTGCAGTTGGATGGCTGCATATATATTTGCAGTCATTTAGCTGCGTATATGGAAATGAGAAGAGATGTATTCCAGGCCATAGCCGACCCCACCAGACGGGCAATCTTGGCTTTGGTGGCCACAACTGCGATGACCCCGACCGCCATTGCCTCTTCCTTTGAGACTTCCAGGCAGACCGTTTCAAGGCACATTCAGATTTTGACCGAATGTGAACTTTTGTTCCCTGAGCAGCGGGGAAGGGAAATACTGTATCATTTCAACCCGGTCAAATTGAAGGAAATAGCAAGCTTCATAGAACCTTTCCGGGCCATGTGGGACGATAGGTTCAATGCCTTGGAGGCACTGATGAGAAATAACCCGGACAAATAGGAACATGGAACGAAAAACAAAAATCCATGCCGAGGATGGCAAACAGGAACTCAGGATCGAAAGGGAGTTTGAACTTCCGGTGGAATCCCTCTTCAGGGCCTATGTGGAAGCGGAGCTGTTGGAACAGTGGATGGGGACCAAGGTACTGAGGCTGGACGATCGAGCCCCTGGGGCCTACCGATATCAAACCACAGATCCCACGGGAAAGGACCATATTTTCAAAGGTTGTATACATGAACTCCTGCCCAATCAAAAGATCACCAGGACCTTTGAAATGGAGGATACCGGATTTCCGGTACAGTTGGAATTTCTGGATTTTGAGACCCTGGGTCCCACGAAGAGCATGCTTCGGATGCAGATGGTATACCAATCGGTGGAGGTCCGGGACCGTATCTTGAAACTGCCTTTTGCCCGCGGCATCAACATGGCTCACGACCGATTACAGAAAGTCGTGGCCCAAAAGAAATAAAAAATCACAAACGATCGAGCATATGAAAAAAAGGAACAGGATAATCTATTGGGTGGCCACGATATGGCTTGGTCTGGGAATGGCCTCCACGGGATTGGTGCAACTGATAGGAATTCAAGAGGAAAAAGATATGATGGAACATTTGGGCTACCCCATGTATTTTTTGACCCTTATCGGGGTCTGGAAGCTCCTGGGGGTGGTCGCCGTGTTGATTCCCAAAGCCCCTTTGCTCAAAGAGTGGGCCTATGCGGGCTTTGCGTTTGTCATGACCGGGGCCATGGCCTCCCACTTGGCGGTAGGGGACCCCGCCTTGGATCTCTTTGGGCCCATTCTATTATTGACATTGACCGTGGTCTCATGGTATTTTAGACCTGATACGAGAAAGGCCATCCCCACAAAATCCACTGCCCATGCACCCCAATCCTGAAGTAGACCATTACTTGGCCGAAGGATGCGGGAGATGCCCCTTGGGGGGAACGCCCCAGTGCAAGGTACACTCCTGGCAGGAAGAGCTCAAATTCCTCAGGAGACTGGTATTGGACTGTGGCCTTGTGGAGGAACGCAAATGGGGGGTACCCTGTTATACCCACAATGGGGCCAATGTCATCATGCTCTATGCCTTCAAGGACAATTGCGGTATCAGTTTTTTAAAGGGTTCCCTGTTGAAGGACGAAAACCGGATCCTGGAAAAGCCCGGTGAAAACACCCAGGGTGGGAGAGTGGTCCGATTTACCGATGTCAGGCGCATTGCCGAACTTGAACCTGTATTGAAGACCTATGTTTTTGAGGCCGTCGAGGTGGAACGGGCAGGGCTGAAGGTGAAATCCAAACCCCTTTCCGACTATGAAATGCCCGAGGAATTCCAAAAAAAGTTGGATGGGGATCCGGAACTCAAGGAAGCCTATGAGGGGTTGACCCCGGGAAGGAAAAAAGGATATCTGCTGTATTTTGCCGGATCCAAGAACCCCAAGACCCGGGAATCGAGGATTGAAAAATATGTTCCCAAGATCCTAAAAGGTCTTGGGTTTCACGACAGATAGGGGTGGGGCAGCCAGTGGAGGGTTTAAATATTCCATGTATATTTATCCCATCAAATCCAACTTCCATGAAAAACATCATTTCCCTGTTTGTAGTCATCCTGTTTTTTGTTTCCTGCAAAATGGATAAATCCACGGAAGTTTCCAGAATCGAATTCACCGGCATATCCGATTCAATTAGGCCGGGTGACAACTTTTTTATGCACGTGAACAAAATTTGGTACGATACGGTCCAAATTGCGGATGACCAGGTAGGAGTTGGCTCTTACAGCTTTTTGAACATTCCCCAGAGGGAAAGGTTGGAGGGAATTTTGGAAGAGGTATCGGCTCAGGAACATCCAAAGGGAAGTGTGGAACAAAAGGTCGGGGATTTTTATGCCTCGGGTATGGATACACAGACCATTGATGCCAGGGGATATGATCCCATTAAGCCCATTCTGGATGAAATCGCCCGGATCGACAGTAGGGAAGGGGTCGTGGAATTTGTGAGCTCACAAATGGAATCCGGAAACAATTCGATCATAGGATTGAGGGTGGGACCGGACATCAAGAACAGTTCGATCAACATACTGCATATCGGACAGGCCGGTCTGGGACTTCCGGACCGGGATTATTATTTCAAGACGGATTCCTCCACTGTGGGAATCCAAAACGCCTATAAAAGGTATATCGCCACTTTGATCACGCTGACCGACGGACAAGATGCCGATGGGCAGGCGAAAATGGTGTACAGTCTTGAAAAGGAATTGGCCGAGAGCCACAAGACCCGAATCGATAGACGGGACATACAGGCCAATTATAATAAGTTTTCCGTGGCCGATCTCACAAGAAGGAACCCCAATTTGGATTGGACATCCATGCTTTCGAAGCTGGAGTTGGAAGCGGATTCCATCAATGCGCAACAACCCGCCTATTACGACAAATTGGACAGTCTTTTGGGAAGCGTCCCTGTCGATCAATGGAAAACATACCTCAGGGCCCATACCTTGGACAGCTATGCCAATTTTTTGGGCAGCCCCTTTGAAAAGGCGGTATTCGAGTACAACAAGGTGCTGCTCGGGCAGTCGGAGCAGCAGCCCCGGGCCCAATTGATGGTACAGCAGGTGGACCGGATGCTCGGTTTTGCCCTGGGGCAGCTGTACGTGAAAAGGTATTTTGACGAGGAGGACAAAAAAAGGGTGTCCGATTTGGTGGACAACCTTCAAAAAGCCTTTGAGACCCGAATGAACCAATTGGACTGGATGAGTGACAGCACCAAGTCCAAGGCCAAGGAAAAGTTGTATGCCATCACCAAAAAGGTGGGCTATCCGGATGTTTGGAGGGAGTACGATGTCACTATGGAGCGGGAAAAATACTTTGAGAATGTGGTGGCCCTGCGCAAAAATGCCTATGAGCACCG
>CALDPL010000266.1 GCA_937911965.1 uncultured Allomuricauda sp.
CGATGTACCACGGCTAGGGCCTGGTGCTCCTTCAGCTCCATTGCCTTTAAAAACCGCCGGCTCAATTCCCCGAGGTCCTCCTCCCTCATTTTTTGGCCATCGGATATGGTGGGACTCAATACGATACTGAGCATGTTCCGCTTGCAGAGATGGTTCTGGCTTTGGAAGATCCTGAACTCCTCGGCAATCTCCTGGGCAGTCGCTCCCGCCAAATGTTGGCTGTGGACGATTTCCGCCTTCTTTTCCTTGTTCAATCCGTATGCCAGGGTGGCGGTCGTAGTGGTCACTGAGGTCCCCCGGGCGATCATGTTCCGAATTTTAAAAGATGGTTGCGAATTTCCCGGGCCATTTGTCTGGCCTCTTCGGCCAGTTGGGGATCTCCCCGGCTGAACCCTTCCCCCATCCGGGCAAAATGCCCCTGGTAGGAAAGCAACATTCTATAGGCTTCCAATTGTCCCTCCCCGAGGCGTTCGACAATCTTTTTGCCGAAAATGGCCTTTCGGCAATAATCGCTCATGCTGAGCCTGCACTTTTGCGCCAAGATCCGAAGCTGTTCCCTTTCCGTATCGGAGCACATGATATGCACGTCCACCTTGGCACGACTTCTTTTGGTTTGGGTCTTGGGTTTGCCCGTGGGGATTTCCTCGGATTGAATTCTTTTGGGTGAGAGGAATTCCCCTTCAAAGGGAAAATATCCCAATTTGTCCGCTGAACGTTCCATAGGCTTTCAGTTTTGTGGAAGGGGTTCTGTATTCCCCCCGTTCCCGTTGATGAATATAAAAGGGCAATGTAAAGGGTTTGGATTTAAAAAAGCATTGCATCCCTATCAATGCAATGGAAATAATTTGAATTTTTATGAAAAAACCAGTAGAATGTCCAATACAGGGCCGTCCTGCCCCTGTCATTTGTATTGAGTACTTTTGCACTTTAATTCGGGGAAGAAGTGAAATTTAAAAAATTGGTGGGCATTGAACCCCTGGATCTGATTCGATCCGCAGAAGAAGAACTCAAGGAATATGCAGAAGAGGTCGTCCTGTTCCGGGATATCCCCAAGGATGCCGATGAGATCGCCGAAAGGATATCGGATGCGGATGCGGTACTGTTGAGCTATACCTCCACCTTGGATGCAAAGGCCTTGGACAAATGCCCCAATGTGGTTTATATCGGCATGTGCTGTTCCCTGTATTCCCCTGAAACCGCAAATGTGGACATTCACTATTGCAACGAAAGGGGCATTCGGGTGACGGGCATCCGGGACTATGGTGATGAGGGGGTGGTGGAATACGTGGTACGTGAATTGGTGAGTTGCCTCCACGGTTTTGGCAGCTTGCCCAATGGGAAGCCCGAAACGCCCTGGAATCCGCTTCCCAGGGAAATTACAGGGCTCAAGGTCGGAATCGTGGGCTTGGGCAAATCCGGGGGGATGATCGCCGATGCCCTGAAATTCTTTGGGGCACAAATATCGTATTTCGCCCGGAGTGAAAAACAAGATGCCAAGGCCAAGGGATATGAATTTTTGCCCCTGGAAGAGCTCTTGGAGCAAAATGAAGTGATCGTCTGCTGCCTCAACAAGAATACCGTGCTTTTGCACGAGGCGCAATTCAAAAGACTTGGGGACCGTAAAATCCTTTTCAATACCGGGCTCTCCCCGGCCTGGGACATGGAACCCTTTAAAAAATGGCTGCAGGGACCCAATCGATGCTATTGTGATACCGTGGGTGCCCTTGGAGACCAAGGGCTCGTCGTCCACCCCAATGTACGCTGCATGCAGGTTTCGGTGGGCCGCACCGAGCAGGCCTATGTCCGACTCAGCGAAAAAGTCCTGGCCAATATCTCACAGTACAATGGGGGAAACGATGTTCCTTAGGGTGTTGACCACGCTCCATCCCGCTATTTTGGAGGTTTTGCTATAGATGTCCACCACGGCATCCACCTCTTCGTTTTTGATCCTAATCCGATGTCTGTCCCCGATATAATCGGGCACGGAGGTCACCGACACCTTGGTCCTTTCCGGACCGACCGAGGCCAGGGCCGCTGCGACCGCCACGTTCACCTTGGTGGGAAACAATGCAATGGCCTCCTTGGCATTTCCTTGGAACACCCGTTTGGTTTGGGTTTCCAATTCCGTTTCGTACACCGGGGAATCCCTCAGGGATCTGGGCCCTTTTTCCGTGTCAAAGGATACTTCGCAGTCTCCCATAAGGGCGGCGGTTCCAAGCACATCAAAACCACCGATCGCCCCTGAGACCAAATGTACCCTGCTCCCATGGGCTTTGGCCGTACGTTGCACCTCTTCATAAAAATCCCCATCGGCCAAGGCCCCGATGGAAAGGGTCACCAGGGAGGACCCATTCTTCAGTGCGGGCAATGCAAGTTCCCGAAATGCCATGGGGGAAGCTGATTCGACTATGTAGTCAGGCTTGAGTTCCAACAGCTTTGAAATGGAACCACAGGCCGTACAGGGGTATGAAGTTTCCGCACCATTGATCCGCTGAGCCAGCCTTTCGGCCTTTTCAAAGGTTTTGGAATAGGTGCCGATCAAGGCGTAATCTTCAAGGATTCCCCCCAATAGGGCGTCAACAACGATATCCGCAAGTTTTCCACAGCCCACAATGGCCAAACTTTTCTTTTCTGTTCCCATATTTCACGATGATTTTTAACGACTCTCAACTTTTGGAATTCATCCCACAAATTCATTCGTACCGCGCCGATTGCACATGAAATCAGATGGGTTGTCCAAACCCGCAAAGATACCATAAATTGATGGTCCTCCCTCGGGGGAAAGGTCAAGGACGGGCTGTCAGGCCATGGAGGGGACAATGATTGGCCCTGTTTCCCTTTTTAGGTTTCCCTTAAAAAAGAATTGATACTGTTCATGAAAATGGGATTGTCAGTCATCAATTCTTCCATGGACAATTCGGTGCATTTCCCAAGGTTATCGGGGAAAGTCCCAAGGCATTTGAAGGAAGATGGTTTTAAAATCTGAAAAATCATCCGTTTTTAAACTTTTCTCCAAGAATTGAGGGTAGACTCGCGGATTTGGATACAAAGAAATAAAAAATCCTTTCGGATAGCTGTAATTCTACTGGTTCACCCAACTTCCTTAAAATATGATATCTTAAGTGTTATGCGTATCTATTTTGAAAAAATAAATTATATTTGTTCAATAATAATCTTTGTTCACGTAATCGTGAACTGTAATATTAAATGAATAATGAATTCCTGGGAAATCATACAAACGGCCCTTGATAACATAAACAATACCGGAATCCTTCATGCCAAGTGGTTTGAAACCAATGAAAACAATGGTTTGGACGGTCAACTAGAGCTATCGTGGCAGGATTACCATATCAAATTCAATACAGTAATCAAAAGGGAACTCCGAAATGCACAGATACCCCAATTGGAAGATATGGCCAAAGCCAATCCCCCTTTTCTGATAATGGCCCAACGCATTTTTCCAAAAATCAAGGAAGCACTTAGGGATCACAAAATAGCTTATATGGAAGCTAATGGAAGCCTCTATCTGAATCAAGCCAATCTCTTATTATGGATAGATGTAAACAATCCAATCCCAATCAAAAGTACAAAGACCAACAAGGCATTTACAAAAACTGGACTAAAAGTGGTATATCAGTTCCTTTTGGACCAAAATTGGGTTAATAAGCCTTATCGTGAAATAGCAGAATATATTGGTACAGGGACAGGTACCATTTCCAATGTATTCAAGGGACTGGAACAAGAAGGATTCTTAATCAAATTGACCAAAAATGAAAATCTTTTAGGGAATATTCAAAATCTTATGGAAAAATGGATTCAAGCCTATGAAAAGCAATTGAAACCAAATTTGTATATCGGTGAATTCCGCTTTTTGGACCCAGAGGATTTTTTTCAATGGCGGAATTTACAATTAAAGCCAGGTTGGACTTTTTGGGGAGGAGAACCTGCTGGAGACATCTACACCAACTTTTTACGGCCGGAAATACTAACCATATACTCCAAAGAACAACGAGCGGAACTTATGAGAAATTATCGTTTGATACCGGAGAAAAATGGTCCTATAAAAGTTTACGAAAAATTTTGGAATGAAGAAACCCCTGTCCCCAACACCGTACACCCCTTTCTCGCATATGCAGACTTAATCTCAAAAGGAGATCGCAGATGTAGAGATACCGCAAATAAAATATTCGATGAGTACTTACAAAATCAAATTTGAACAACTACGACAGCATCCCACGTTTTTAGAAATCCTAACTTCCTTGTAACGAGGGTTTAATGAACATGGGGTGGACTTTTTTCTGATTGGTGCAGTTGCCAGGGACCTTTGGATGAATGCAATCAATGGTATACCTCCAAATCGAATCACACGTGATATCGACTTTGCGGTGTTAGTCAAAGACAACGGAACCTATGAAAGTTTGAAGCAATTCTTAATTAAAAATGAAGGTTTTCAACCCGTAAAGAACAACGCTTTTGTACTCTTGTGGAAAGGTCTAATACAAATCGACCTCCTTCCATTTGGAAAAATTGTTGATGACGATTCAAAAGTCAGAATAGAAGGTATTGGTCTGACCGCTGTGAACATGCCAGGATTTATGGAAATCTATAGTGCGGGGCTGCCAGTCGTGGAATTGGAAGGCAAACATCAATTCAAATTTTGTACACTTCCTGGAATTGTGATTCTTAAATTGCTGGCATGGGAGGATCGACCAGAAATTCGAATGGATGATATCAAAGATATCGGCACCTTACTACAACACTTTTTTTCTATGTACTCGAATCGGATTTACGAACACCATTATGATCTTTTCGGTGGTTTGGATACTGATTTGCCGGAAATTGCTGCCAGGGTAATGGGACGGGAGATGAATCAAATCACTAGAAGAAATTCAAAACTTCACAACAGATTGACTAAACTGCTTCAGGAAAATACCCAAGATATGCGAACAAGCAAAATTGCCTTGTTGCTATCTCAATACTTCGATAATACAGTTGAAACCAATATAAAGTTACTGTTGGAAATGCTAGAAGGCCTTCAAGAATGAATTGAATGGAAAAAGAATATTTTTTGTTTAATTCCTTTGGAGAAAATTAAGTCCATAGTAGTTGATTCCTTTGCCAAATCCTTTAAACCTTACTCCTTTATTTCTGGCTATCCTTATCCAACACCAATATATCTGATTCAAACACTTTCCGGGAGCCCATTATTGAAAAGGTCATGTGGATTTGCGTTTATCAACATCATGCAAAAATGGGTGCGAATCACTCCTTTTTCTTGGACAAATTGAGCCAGCCAGAAATAAAAGTCGAAGGTTCCCGAAATGACCTTAAAAGCAGGCGTTAATGAACAATACATTTTTCTTAGGAAAGTAAAATCGAAGTGAAAGCCAAATTAACTTCTCCAAGGAATCTATGGACCAATAAAAACCACTTTGGATATTCCCCTTAATCCTAAGGGTGATTCAATATCTTTGTACCCAATCTTGGTTAAGATCGTTCCTTGGCCGATCCACCTATCTTTCCTTTGTATTATGGAACAGTTTTTTTATGAGAATTTTGGAGTTTCCGAGAATGTATTGAATTACGTAATCATTCCATTGTTGATTTTCTTCGCACGGATCTGCGACGTTTCCCTCTCTACGATCCGGATCATTTTTGTGATGAGCGGAAAGCGGACCATCGCCCCCCTCTTGGGATTTTTTGAGGCTTTGATATGGCTCTTGGCCATCGGGCAGATCATTGGCAATATAGACAATGTGGCCTCCTACGTGGCCTATGCCAGTGGTTTTGCCATGGGAACCTTCGTTGGCATGTACATCGAGGAGCGACTTGCCATAGGCCAGGTGGTCCTGCGTTTGATCACCAAGGAGCCGGTCCATGAACTGTTGGAATTTTTGAGGGAAAATGACTATCGTTACTCCATCCTGGATGCCCAAGGGAAAACCGGGAAGGTGAATGTGGTGTTCCTAGTGCTCAAAAGGGAAAATTTAAATCATCTGACCGAGGGAATCAATTTGTACCATCCCAATGCATTCTATACCATAGAAGGTGTAAAAATGGTCAATGAGGCCGATGCTTCCGACAAAACCCCCAGGGGCATCGGTTTTAGATGGCTGCAATTGAAACGAAAATAGTTGGACCTGCCCTGTTGAATGGCAAAGCTCGTTCAGGGTTTATAGGTTTGGCGGTCAGGGACATTTGGTTCCATTATGAAAACAACTGATTTCTTCTACAATCAGGCTCAAATGACAAAATCCCGGAAAAACTTGTTGCCTTTCCGGGATTTTACATGATTGGGGCCGTTTGACCCAATTGTGCGTTCAATCCACAACGGCCGGCCAATGGTCGTTTGAACTGTTGATGTCGGGCAGTATCCTGTCCGGATCGATGATCAGGGACTTCAAGGTCTTGTCCGTATCGATGAAGTGGTTCCAACTGTTTCCCTTCATCCAAATCTCCACGGGCAGGTTGATATGTTCCGTGCTGCCATCCTCATAGGTGGCCAACATTTTGACCGGCATGGGGATGGACTCCCTGTTGTCGATCATCACCACATATCCCCCTTGGTAGGGCATCACCATATTGATCGCCAAATCGATGTTTCCAGTGCCGTAGAACCAGGATTTCCAAAACCAGTCCAAGTTCTCCCCGGCCGCATTCGAAATGTGGTTGAAGAAGTCCGCAGGGGTGGGGTGTTTGTAGGCCCAGGCCTTTATATAGGATTTAAAGGCATAGTCAAAACGTTCGGTCCCCAGGATGTATTCCCGCAATATGGCGAGGCCCAGGCCGGGTTTTCGATAGGCCAGCATCCCCAGGTTGAGCCGACCATCGGCAACATCGGGATAGGTGTCGATCCCCTCCCGGGTCGGACTGTTGTAATAACTCAGGTTAGCCCTGGGATTGGTAAGACCCGAAGGGTATTCCCCATTGTTGAAGGCCAGGGTGGAATAGTGGTTCAAGAAGGTGTTGAAGCCCTCGTCCATCCAGGCGTACAACCTCTCGTTGGATCCGACGATCATGGGAAACCAATTGTGTCCGAACTCGTGGTCCGTTACTCCCCAAAGACCACTGCCCTTGCTTTCGTAACTGCAGAAATTCAGGCCCGGGTATTCCATGCCCCCCACATTGGATGCCACGTTCACGGCATTGGGATAGGGGTATTCATACCATTTTTCGGAATAGTGTTCCACCGATGCCTTGGAGTATTCCGTGGAGCGGCCCCAAGCCGAATTTCCACTGGATTCCTTTGGGTAAACCGATTGGGCCAGGGCCTTTTTCCCACTGGGAAGGTTAATCCTTGCGGCATCCCATATAAAGGCCTTGGAGGAGGCAAAGGCGACATCCCTGGTATTCTCCATCTTGAAATGCCAGGTCAAGGTCCCTTGGTTCACAGGTCTGGTAAGGGAGGGGTTGTTCACTTCCCCTTCGGAGATGATGAACACGGTTTGATCGCTCTTGGAGGCCCGGTCCAACCGCTGCAATTGCTCTGAGGTCAACACTTCTCTTTTGTTTATCAGTTCTCCTGAGCCCACCACGATATGGTCGTAGGGAACCGTAATGCTATAATCGAAATCCCCGTAGCCCAGGTAGAATTCCCCGGCCCCAAGATAGGGTTCGACATTCCATCCCTTGACGTCGTCGAACACCAGCATTTTGGGATACCACTGTGCCAGGGAAAAGATGGTCCCTTCCCCGGTATCCAGTTTGCCCATTCGGTCCATGCCCCGCTGGGGAATCTTATAGACGAAATCCATTGAAATGGTGGCCGTGCCCCCCTTGGCGGGGATGGGCTCGGCAAGGAACACCTGCATCCGGGTATCGTTTATCAGGTGTTTGGAGGAAACCGCCCCTCTCCTCCCGCTGCGGGCGGAAAGGTTCGAAATGGTATAGCCCCCGTCCACATCGCCCGAATACCGGTTTCCGCCGATTGGGGTGGTCAGGGTACCCCGGGAATCCTCGGTAAACCGGTTCTGTTCCAGGGAAAGCCAAACATAATCCAAGGATTCTGGGCTGTTGTTGGTATAAGTTATGACCACGTTCCCGCTCAGGGTCCCGGCATCCTCGTCCAGGGTGGCCTTGATGGTGTAATCGGCCGCATTCTGCCAGTACTGAGGACCCGGTTTTCCGGAAGCTGTCCGATAGGCGGAGCCCTGTTTGTACATAAAGGGCCCAAATTTGGATTGGTTGTTTTCCCTTAAAACATCCTGGCCCATGACCTGGGCCGTTGCCATGGCAATAGAAAAGATCCAAAGGATCCTAAGGTCGTTGAATTTCATTTTTCTCATCTGTTTGTTTTCACTTTAGTGCCCGCTAGGGTGCGGGGATTCAATAATTCTGCGAAAGTTACGCATAATTGTGCATTGCAAAATCAATTTATGGATCAGGTTTAGATTCGTTCCCACTTCGCGGAATAGCACCCCTAACGGTCCATAAAATAGCCCCTGAGCTGTCTGGACACCGGAATGTGCTTGTCATTGCTGAGCACGAGGTAGTGCCCAATGCGATGGTATTCCCTGATTTTTTTGAGGTTGACGATATAGCTTTTGTGGGCGCGCAAAAATTGCTGTTCCCCCAATAGCATGCCCACGGCCTTGAGTTGTTTGGTAAGGAAAAGACTTTTGCCCCTTTCCAGGAAAATACGGCAGTAGTTGCCGTCACTTTCACAATAAATGATCTCATCAGGCTCCAAAAAGAGGATCTGTCCAGGGTTCCCTTTAAAAAACTCAACGATGCAAGTTTTTCGGTCAAACCGGATAGGAACAGCATCCTGATCCTGAATGCCAAGAAACCATTCATACCTGGGGATCTATTCATCCCCGGGGACCAATTTATTCCTGGGGACCAATTCATTCCAGGGGACCAATTCGATCATCGGTTGGACCGAAAAAGCAGTACCGTCACCTTGATAAAACATTGATCAAAAACCCTGTTTATATGAACCCTATTTTCACAAAAGTCTGTTTTTCCTTGATCGTCCTGTTTGTCATTTCCTGTAAGGAAGGACCAAATAACAATTCCGAATCACCCAATTCCAATTCCGGGGAGGCCATGGTCCTCCAGGTGGACGGGGAAACCTATACCTACGGAGTCGACGACCTTTCCGGGGATTGCTTCTGGGATTCCACCGCTGAAATTGTCCGGGCCAAATTCCGGACCAAATTCGACAGATCCAACATTCGGCAACTCACCCTCAATTTCAACCTTTGGGGCACCGATCTCATTACCGGCGTTCCCGGTACTTTTGAGGTCTCCGAGTTTTCCGAGAAGGGAATCAGGCGCGCCGATGTCAATATCGTGGACTTTAACAGGGCCACGGATCAGACCTTGGCCCTGCTCAGTGGCAGTATAACGGTCCATCAATGGACCGGGGACCACATCCATTTCAGTTTCGAGGGCCAGGCCGGGGGTATACTTAACCCACAAACAACCATTCCCGTTTCGGGAACGGTCAATATGAATTGTTCCAAACGATAAAAATGCCATGAATCCATTCAAAATCATTTTGACAATCACCGTCCTTGTCCTCGTTTCCTGTAACAGTAATCCAAAAAAGGAATCCGCCGAAAACGGATCGGCAACCCTTTCGACCAAAACCGACTCCAAGGACCCCATCGTTCTTACCCTGGACGGAAAGACCCGGACCATCGCCGAGAAAGATCGGGAACCGGAGGTTATCAATTTTGATGAAACGCCGCTGAGGTATACCTTCAGGAAAAAACTTTCCGATAAAGGGAAGGCCCGGTTCGAAGTGACCTTTGCCTTCAGTGATAGGGACGGTCTTTCCAATCTGCCAAAAACCTATGACCTGATCGAGGATCCCACCTTGCAGTTGATGGCCAGCCTGAGTTTCATGGACTACGAAAGGAAAGTGGACAAATCCCTGAACAAGCGATTGATCTTCAACAAAGGCAAAATCACCCTATATGAGCTGAGCAGGGACAGGATACACTTTGAATTTGAGGGCGAGGTCCATGAGATGACGAAAATGGAAAACCGATCCGAGGTTTCGGGAAGCGTCAATGTAAGTTTTTAATACGTATAGGGATGTCCGCGAAATTTAACAGGGTTGGGGGGTCCCGGACTTTAGACGGTCCCTTGGAAAAGGCCGAACTTTTGAGGAATCATGAATCTATTTTAGGTTCAAAGATATCTTCATGTAAAAGAACAACATTCGTCATGGTCGATCGAGTACAAAGCCCATTCTTTTGACAAGCGCACGGGTAAGGGATGATGGGTTTTGAAATTAAGGGTCATTTTAAGGCAAAATACGGGTCAAATTATCCTAAAAATGACCCATAACTCACAACAATATGAGCTAAAACTCGATTACGGTTCACATTTATTGAAATTACAGCTCATTAATCGTTATATTTGAGCTGTAATTAAATTTTTTATGAGCTGTAACCATGGCACGAATAGCTGATGATATTCTAAGTTTTTTAAAAGATCATCCTTCTGCTTCATCTGGAGAAATCCATCGAGCTGTTGGCAAGGGATCCATTTCTACTACAAAAAGAGCAATCGCGGTCCTGGTTCAGACCGGTCAATTACTGACCGAGGGCCAAACCCGAGCCACAAGATATGTACTAAGTCCAGCAAACCAATTGCTTGTCCCTATGGATGTAGCCGCATATTTTGAAAAGGAAATTGACGATCGGAAAATTCAAGAAACTTTCAATTTTCAATTGATTACGAAGATATTACCCGATATCGACCTGTTTACTGACGATGAAGAAAACCTATTGCAGCAATTACAGAAAGAGTTCCGTAACAATGTAGATCAAATGACCCCTTCCGCTTATAAAAAGGAGATGGAACGGCTGGCAATCGATTTGAGTTGGAAATCTTCCCAGATCGAAGGCAATACCTATTCCCTGTTGGAAACTGAACGCCTTTTAAAGGACAAAGAAACCGCTGCCGGCAAACCCAAGGATGATGCGACTATGTTGTTGAACCACAAGGATGCACTCAATTTTATCATTGAAAACCCTGATTATGTCTTTCCATTGAACATTGCCCGAATTGAAGATATACATAGCCTGTTGATCAAAGATCTCGAAGTTGAGCGCAACATCAGGCAGCGACGTGTTGGTATTTCAGGAACGAACTACACCCCACTTGACAATGAGCACCAGTTAAGGGAAGCATTGGAAGATATGTGCAGGCTCATCAACCGAAAAGGAAACATATTTGAAAAATCATTGCTTGCGTTGGTATTGATATCCTATATCCAGGCATTCAACGACGGCAACAAAAGAACAGCAAGGATTGTCAGCAATGCAATACTTATTGCCAATCAATATTGTCCAATCTCGTTCAGGACCATTGATGCAGTCGAATACAAAAAAGCAATGTTGATATTCTACGAACAGAATAATATCAGTGTTTTCAAGAAAATATTTATGGAACAATTCAGATTCGCTGTAAAAACCTATTTCTGATTTCGATTTAACCTAATATCCACCAGAGAATTACTTTGGGCGTAGACCTGGAATACTGGGCTCTACATGCCTCAAAACGTAAATTTTCCAGAACCATTTTACAGGCTCATCAATGCTCAATGATTTGAAGGACAACAAATATGCGGACATGACCAATGTTGGGAATGCGGATCATCCAATTAACGTTGGGGAACATTTTGATGTTTTAAAGCAAAGGAATTAGTCCAAGATCATGCATTGACAAATTGAGTAGGAAGGTAGGGATTATTTCCCTACCTGTCCTCTCACACCACCGTGCGTACCGTTCGGTACACGGTGGTTCCCTGCTTTTACACCGATTGAGGCGTGTCTGGCGTTGTTTTCGGTTATCCTCCAGACTGGTTCACTCCTACCTATCCTTCGGATTCTGTCCTATTCTTGTGGTAGGGAGCCTCCTTAAGGAGCATCTGACCCATCGTTTCGGTAACATTCATTTACTGCCCAACTGCAAGGTTCGGCCCTTCGCCATCCTGCGAGACTTCCGTCTTTGCCTTTAATGGGAGACGGCTCGTGCAATGACTACTAGTCGAGTAGATAAAGGCATTTCAGCCCGAACCTCTCACACAACCGTGCGTAAAAGTCTCCCTTTACACGGCTGTTATTATTCAACCATCGGGGGCATGACTCCATAACGCCAGTGCCCAAATAGATTCGGTTCTCGTTTTGCGATTTCCGCCAACCATCTTATTGCCCTGATTTTACGGCCTTTCAGCCTTTTGTATTTCCGTGATGCCCATCTTACCAGTAGCTTGTTCATATGGCGTAACACTTTATAGAATTCGGCTTTATTGAAAGCTCCGTAGTAGTTAATCCAACCCCTAAGGATTGGATTAATGAAGGATGCCATTCGTTTCAACTCACTTCCGCCTCTTCTGTGCAATTTCCAAGAACGCATTTTATCGCGTACAGCTACTTTGGCCTTATTGCTTATAGCTGGTAAAAAGCTAGTGAAGTAAATTCCTTGCTTGCCTTTGGCTTTTCGCCTTCTAAAGGTATACCCTAGAAAATCGAACGCAATAATTGGGTACGTTCTATTCCGACGCTCCTGACCACAAAAGACTATTTTTGTCTTCTGTGGATGAAGTTCCAGACCGCAGTCGTTCAATCTCTCTTCGAGGTTCTTTCTCAATTCCACGGCTTGTGCTTCTGTTTTACAGTGTATCACACAATCATCGGCAAATCTTTCGAACGGACAGTCCGGATATTTTATCCGTAACCATTCATCCATACAGTAGTGCAGGAAAAGGTTGGCCAAAAGAGGGCTGATCACAGCCCCTTGTGGGGTTCCCTTTAATCTTTCTACCAGTGTGCCGTCGGATTTCTTTACAGATGCTTTAAGCCACCTTTCAATGTAAAGCAAACTCCATTTGCAATCGGTGTGTTTGCGCACCGCTCTCATCAGCAGGTCGTGTGGAATGTTGTCAAAGAATCCCTTGATGTCAAGATCTACAACCCAGTCATACTGCCAACATCGTTTTCTGGCCGTTCCCACTGCTTCCAGTGCACTTTTGTTGGGTCGGTATCCATAAGAATCTTTATGGAATGTTGGTTCCAACTTTGGCTCCAAATTCAGCAAGACTACCATCTGGGCGATGCGGTCAGATATGGTGGGTATGCCCAACGGACGAACGCCTCCTCCTTTCTTGGGTATTTCTACCTGTAGAACGGGTGAAGGCATGTAGCTGCCAGAACTCATCCTATTCCACAATCGGTATAGATGATTCCTGCGGTCCTTTTCGAAATCTTCCAAGTTCAGGCCGTCCACTCCAGCGCTGCCACGGTTTCGTTTCACCCGTTCGTAGGCCTTCTGGACGTCGAACTTTGAAATACTGAATGGTTTTGTTTTCTTCATTTCGGTACCTCCTACGGGTTTACACCCATAGTTTTCTTCATGATTGAAACTGAATAATACATCCCCTTCGCTCCACTTCCATTACAGAAGTTTCAACACTATTACGGGATGTTCCGCCCGCGTGCCCCGCATTGGTACTTTTGCTCTTGTGGTTCTGCCACTTGAGGGTTTCCCTTAGCATCGAGACGACACGTTCACACGTTCCATCCAAACGCCTGTGATAGGTTCACGCCATCTTTACGCCGGATGCCACGGAAGCAGTAATCAGGTTTCCCTTCCATTTGTCCCAAGGCAAGACCGAGACCTTGGTTTTGACATCGTCTAATCAGCTTTCGACGCTTCATCAATGGTTCACTTTTGTTCGTCTCCCCATCACCTACCTGACATCTCTGATGATGCCTTTTCCTCCATCGCTTCTCACCGAACCTTTTAAGCCCGGCAACATGAAGGTGGTTTGGAACCTACGCCTGAACATCGGTTCCGAGGGGCCTGCCCTCATCGTTTGGACAGCATCAAAGTGTTGGAAAAAAAAACACTTTGTTCGTGTCACACTGGCATCTGCTGACTTCTCATGGCAAGCTTTACTCCGTGTTTCCGAAATTTGACCTCCACACGTCCATGAGACCTCCCCAGGTAAGATCGATAACTTTCATCCCATATACCTGCTACATTTACCATGTTGCCCCCGAGCAGTTTTGGACTTTGGTTTGTTTGGCAACCTTATCCGGGCAACTTTGGCCTTATATGTAGTTTCTGTCCGTCAGGCCGGGACTTTGCCGCCGGCTTCCTTCAGATTCCACCTCGCGGTGGACACCCTTGCCTTAAGCTGACACTTCCCACTGCCAGGGCGTGTTCGGGACTTGCACCCTATAGTTATCGCCCATGCTGGGCGCACAAAACAAAAAACGGCCCCTGAAACAAGGGCCGTTTTTTTGTTTTGCACAAGAGCTGTCTATTTCGCCACATTGACCGATCGGGTCTCCCGTATCACGGTCACCTTCACCTGTCCGGGATAGGTCATGTCGGTCTGGATCTTTTGGGAAATCTCAAAGGAGAGTTCCGCGGCCTTGTCATCGCTAACCTTTTCACTTTCCACGATCACCCGAAGTTCCCTACCCGCCTGTATGGCATAGGCTTTCTGAACTCCCATGAAGCCGAAGGCGATGTCCTCAAGATCCTTGAGCCTCTGGATATAGGAATCCAATACCTGTCTGCGTGCCCCGGGCCGTGCACCGCTGATCGCATCACAGACCTGGACTATGGGAGAGATCAGGGTGTTCATTTCAATTTCATCATGGTGGGCGCCGATCGCATTGCAGACCTCGGCTTTCTCCCCGTATTTCTGGGCCCATTGCATTCCCAGGATGGCATGGGGGGTCTCCACCTCGACCTCGGCCATGGGAACCTTGCCGATATCGTGAAGAAGTCCCGCCCTTTTGGCCAATTTTGGGTTGAGTCCCAGTTCAGCGGCCATGACCCCACAGAGCTTGGCCACCTCCCTGGAATGCTGTAGCAGGTTCTGTCCGTAGGAGGAACGGTATTTCATCCGACCCACGGCCTTGATAAGTTCCGGGTGAAGCCCATGGATGCCCAGGTCGATCACGGTGCGCTTTCCAATCTCGGCAATTTCTTCATTGATCTGCTTTTCGGTCTTTTTCACCACCTCCTCGATACGGGCCGGATGGATTCTCCCATCGGTCACCAACCGATGCAGGGAAAGTCTGGCAACCTCCCTTCGCACGGAATCGAAACAAGAAAGGATGATGGCCTCGGGGGTATCATCCACGATGATCTCCACGCCGGTGGCGGCCTCCAGGGCCCGGATATTCCTGCCCTCCCTTCCAATGATCCTTCCCTTGACATCATCGGATTCCAGGTTGAAAACCGAAACGCAGTTCTCCACGGCCTCCTCTGTACCGATCCTTTGGATGGTGTTGATCACTATTTTTCGGGCCTCCTGTTGGGCCGTCAATTTGGCTTCCTCCAGACTGGTCTGCAGATAGGCCATCGCATCCGATTTTGCCGTTTCCTTGAGCGATTCCATCAATTGGCTCTTGGCATCCTCGGCCGAAAGGCCGGAAATCACCTCCAGCTGCTGCACTTGGCTTTTGTGCATTTTCTCGAGCTCGGATTGTTTTTTCTCCAGGATTTCCCCCTTATAGGCAAGCTCCCGGATTTGCTCCTGGAGTTGTTCGTTCAATTTTTTGTTCTTGGCCAGTTCCCCGCTCACTTGGGATTCCTTGTCCCTGGTCCGCTTTTCGGCCTCCGCTATCTTTTTATCCTTCCCTATGATCACTTTCTCGTGTTCGGCCTTGAGCTCCAGGAACTTTTCCTTGGCCTGGAAAATCTTGTCCTTTTTGATGTTCTCCCCATCCTTCTTGGCCTCTTTTATAATATCCTCGGCCTCCCTCTTGGCATTGGCAAGGGCCTTCGAACCCTTTCCCTTTTCCATCATCTTGGCTATCGCGAAACCGATGCCCAGCCCTAGGGCGACCGCCACGGCGATCAGTATACTATTGTCCATTTCGTTTGTGTTTAGTTAAAAAAAAAGCCCACATCGGCCGAAGTTTTGTACAAACTCCTAATTACAGGTTTAGGGTTAACAGGCTGATCAAGGATCCCTGGAACAGGGCATGCTTTTACAACCTAAACTCACCCTTCTTAATTATAATAGTGTTGAGCTTGTCAAAAAATGATTACCAATGTGGGCAGTAACAAAAATATTATTTAAAAGAACTTATTCCCCCAGTTTGGAATGTAATAGATCGTCCAGGGCCCTGAGGCGTTGCAAGGCTTCATCCTTATGCTCTGAACGTTCCAACCCGCCTTGCTCGATCTTGGAGGCAAACTGCAGGGCGCACATGGCCAGGACATCCTGTTTGTCCCGTACCGCATAGTTCTGCTCAAACTTTTTGGCCAGGCTTTCAATGTTCTTGGCGGCCTTGCGCAAACCTTCCTCTTGCTTGGGATTTATGGTCAAGGGGTATACCCTGTCCGCAATGGAAAGCTTTATTTTGAGCTTCTCGTCCATAATCGTTTTGCAAATCAATCCGAGAGTTTGGCTATGCAAACATCAAGTTCCCGGATCAATGTATTTATTTTGAGCTTGGCTTCTGTTTTACTGGAATTACTGCCCAGCATGGTGTTTGCCATTTTCAAGGAGTTGTACTTTTCCTCCCATTCGGCCAAGGTTTCCTCCTTGAGACTGCTTTCTTGCTGTGCAAGATCCAATTCTTCCTTCAACTTGGCGTTCATTTGCTGCAACAGTTCCATTTTGTGCAACAATTTGCTCACTTTGTTCTCCAGAGAATCGACAATCCCAACCAGTTCCCCCATAGCTGCAAACATCAATGCTTACTACACAAAGTTAACCAACCTAGGGTAACCTCGCAATAGTTTTTGGATTTATTCTTTTGGCACGGTTTTGGATTTTGTAGGGCCAATGTCACTATTTTACATTGAACCAAACATTGGTTACTTTCGTATCTAACCATAAAGCACCTTATGCGCCCAACGTATTCCCTGATCCTTTTTTTGGTGGCCCTCGCGCTGCCCGCCCAAGAAAAATATCCCCAAAATGTGTTCCTTCCCCCCTTGGACATTCCCTTGATCCTTGCCGGATCTTTTGGAGAGTTGCGTTCCGATCATTTCCATTCCGGTTTGGACCTCAAGACCCAACAAAGGGAAGGCTTGCCGGTACGCTCCATAGAGGAAGGTGTGGTGACGCGGATCAAAATATCCCATTGGGGCTACGGCAAGGCCCTTTATGTGGCCCACCCAAATGGATATACCTCGGTCTATGCCCACCTTAGGAAATTTGCGCCCGACATTGAGGAGTACGTGAAGAAAGTACAGTATGCCAAACAGTCCTATGAGGTGGAGATCTTCCCCGCTTATGGGGAACTTAAGGTGCCCAAGGGTTCATTGATCGCCTACTCCGGGAACACCGGGGGATCCAGCGGCCCCCACCTGCACTTTGAGATCCGAAGCAGCCTGACCGAAAGGCCGACCAATCCCCTGCTCTACGGCTACAAGGTAAGGGATGCCACCAATCCCACCCTGTTGGGCCTCTTTGGATATCCCCTTTCCGAAGGTGCGGTGATCGACCGCAGTGAAGTGATGATGCCCTTGAATTTTACCAAACAAGCCGATGGTTCCTTTTTGGCCGACAAAATCAATGCCATCGGCACCATAGGTTTTGGGATCAACGGATTTGATCGCCTGGATATGGCGGCCAACCGCAACGGGCTGTACCGGGTCAGGCAAACGGTCAACGGGAGGGTCCAATCGGAATTTGACTTTGAAAGTTTCTCCTTTGCCCAGACCCGCTATATCAACACCTTTATCGACTACGAATATTTGCATGAACGAGGGCAAAGGATCCAAAAATGCTTCAAGGAGCCCTACAACCATCTGGACATCTATAAGGAACTCCACAATAACGGCAAGATCGAAGTGGTCGAGGGCCATTCCTATGACGTAGAGATCGTGCTATCCGATTTTGCCGGGAACGAAACTAGGCTCCTGATCCCGGTCGAGGGCAAAAGGGAAGTCCCTACCAAACACCGCGACAGAGGGGAAACCCCGGATTTGGTCCTGGCCGACAGACCCAACAGTTTCGATCTCGGTGTGGCAAAGGTCTACTTTCCGGCCAATACCTTTTACGAGGATTTCCACATCCGCCTGCAAAAAGGGAAGGATACCGTGGGCATTCACGACGACAGTGTCGCGGCCCATCGGAACTTTACGATCGGCTTCGATCCCTCAAACTACCCGGAATCCCAGCGAAAGCAATTGTTCATTGCCCGTTTGGAAGCAAACTCAAGGCCCACCCACTTGAAAACCTACAAGCGGAACGGTGCCCATACCACCCGTACGCGGACCTTGGGCAACTTCACCCTGCTCCGGGACAGCATCGCCCCCACGATCGTCCCTAAAAATTTCAAGGAAGGCCAAGTGTTGAACAATTTCAGTTTTCTGAGCCTGACCATTGCGGACGACCTAAGTGGGATAGCCGATTACAGGGCCACCTTGAACGGGGAATGGATCTTGATGGAATACGAGCCCAAGACCAATACGATCACCTACAATTTTGACGACAAGATCCAAAATGCGACCCAATGTGACCTAGAGGTCACCGTAACGGACAATGTGGGCAATTCCAGTCGGTACGAGCTGACTTTTTTTAGGAAATAGCCCTATTTTTGCAGCTTCGGGAACAAGGGGCGGAACATCCCAGTGGGAAACCGCCCTCCCAAAAGGAAGATCCATGAGAAAAATTGCCTTCATATTTGTTCTTTTCACCACAGTGGCCTTTTCCCAAAAGAACATTTTTGAGAACAAAAACTTTGATGAATTTGCCAAGGAACACGAAATCCTGGCCATAGTCCCCTTTATCGCCCATTTGGAACTCAAAAAGGAAGTGGACCGGGATGACTTGAAAGTCCTGGCCAAAAAGGAGGGACAGGCGGTTCAAAATGCCCTGGAAACCTATTTTTCCAAACGGAAGGAGCGCAAGGGGATCGATGTGGAGTTCCAGAACATAAGGAATACCAATGCCATCCTGGCCCGCAATGGGATCGACTACGGCAATATCGACACCTTTACCACCCAGGAGCTCTGTGAGATCCTTGAAGTGGACGGACTGATCAGTGGCACCCTGAACCTGAACATCCTCCTCTCCGAAGGGGTGCCCACCGATTTCAACCTGCTGGACTATTTCAGTGGAAATGCGGATTACGGAAGAATCGGCCTGAAGATCAGTGACGGAAAGACCGGGAAACTGCTTTGGAAATACGAAAATGAAATCAGCAAAAGAACCGGAAAGAACACCACCGAGCTCATCGATCGGATGATGCGGACCGCCTCCAGAAAGTTTCCCTACGACAAGGAGCGAAAAAGAAGGAACAGGGATTGATCAGGCCCCAATGTATTCCTTGAGGACCTCTACCACATAATCCAGCTCCTCCTTGGTATTGTAACTTGAGAAGGAGAATCTCAGGGAAGGTTTTTCCAGTTCCCCTTTGGGGAGGATCTCCTCCAGGACATGGGAGCCCCGATCGCTTCCGGACTGGCATGCGCTTCCCTTGGAGCAGGCGATTCCCTTCATGTCCAGATGGAACAACAGCATCAATGCCTTTTGGGGATCCAGGGGAAGGCGTACATTTACCAGGGTGGGGGTGCTTTTGTCCAGGTCCCCCGAATGGCCGTTGAAGGCCACATCGGGAATTTCCCGGGCCAGGGTTTCAACAAAATAGGTTTTGAGCCCCTCAAGGATCCGGGTCTCCCCTTCCAAATGTTCATAGGCTTGGACAAGGGCCTCCTCCAGTCCCACAATATTGTGGAAGGACTCGGTGCCGGCCCTCAGGCCCCTTTCTTGGGAGCCCCCGAGAATCAAAGGCTTGAGCCCTGAGTTTTTGCGGATATAGACAAAGCCGATCCCCTTGGGGCCATGGAACTTATGGGCAGCGGCCGTCATGAAATCAACGGGCAATTGTTGTACATCGCAGGGAAAATGTCCTATGGACTGCACGGTATCCGAATGGAAGAGTGCGCCGTGTTCCTTGCAGAGCCGGGACACCGCGGCCGTATCGGTCAAATTGCCGATTTCGTTGTTCACGTGCATCAGGGAGACCAATTTTTTGGAACCGTCCCTTTGGAGCAATTCCTCCAAATGGTCCATTTTAGGATTCCCATGGGCGTCGAGTTCCACATAATGGACCGCTGTGCCGTACTCCCGTTCCAATTCCTCCACCGTGTGCAAAACGGCGTGATGTTCGATTTTGGAGGTGATCAGGGTTTCGACCCCCAGGTCCCTGACCGCCGAGCGCAGGATCATATTGTTGCCCTCGGTGCCCCCCGAGGTAAAGATTATTTCCGAAGCCTGCGCATTCAATATTTTGGCAATGTTCTTTCTGGCCTGCTCCACCATGGTCTTGGCCGTTCTTCCAAAACTGTGGGTCGAGGATGGATTGCCGTAATGTTGGGCCAGGGCCTCTTGCATCCTTTTGATCACTTCTTCCCGGACCTGGGTGGTGGCCGCATTGTCCAAATACACTTTTTGCATGCTGCTTTCTGATTTAAGGAGGTCAAAATTACGGGAAATAAAGTTAATTTCTTTTAAAGTGGACCTTCACATGTGTGGATTAAAATGGAATTGCCTTAAATTTGGCGCATGCGAAGAACTTTCTTTTTGATGATTTGTACCGGGCTGATTTTGTCCTGTGGCGATAATGACCTGGAGATCGAGACCATCAATTTTGACAGTGTCTCCCTACAGTTCTGTACCGCTCCACGGACCAATGCCAAGAACATACTTTTCAAGATAAACCAGACCGAGTCCTTGATCCTGGAACTCCAGAGCGGGGTCCTGAACCGAGGGGTCATCGGGGACACCATAATTACCGAAAGCAGTGTACCGGGACAGTCCCAACTGACCTATCGGATCTTCTCGGGCAATGTCTCCAAGAATTACTTCTGCGACGACATTCCGACGGTGGATCCCAAGGTCCTCGATGAGGTGGAGGCCCAGGGCGGGATGGTCCTCATTGAGACCATGGCCCTGGACAGCGTCAACTTTGTCCACAACATCAGACTGAGTGGGATTTCCTTTGTGACCGGGAAAGGGGAACGCATCACCAATATGAACATAGACGAATTCGGGGCGGTCAACACGGCCATACCCTAAGGTCAGGGATTTTGGAAGATGTAAACCTCAGTGGCCCCCAAACCATATTTTTGGTAATCGGCATCGTAGTGTTCCAGGTTGTCGTATCTGCCAAAGAGGTAGTGCAGTTCTTCCTTTAGGATCCCTTCCCCGACCCCGTGGATGAACACCACTTTTTGGATCCTGTTCGCCATGGCGAACTCCAACTGCCTTTTTGCCGTTTCCAATTGGACGTTCAGTATGTCGTGATTGCCCATGCCCTTGGTCGAGGGCAGCAATTGGCCGATATGTAGGTCCACTTCCATTTTAGGCGCCTGTCGCTGCTTGGGTTTCACCCTCGGGGGCGTTTTCCTTCGGAGACCTTCCTTTTCCTTCTTGACCTGGCCCACCTGCCGGTTGGATACGGAAATGCTCCCACCCATCCTTATGAGTTCCCTGGCGTGGTATTGCATGGGGAAGCCCTGGTCCGTGATCAGGGTGATCCGATCTCCTTCCACCTTTTGGACCAACCCGGAAATGGTCTCGTCCAATACTTCCACCCGTTCCCCTATCCTAAAATTGTCCATGGCCGCTGCTGTTAAAAAAATGATGGAAAAGATAATCCCAATACGCAAAAATAATAGTATTTTTCGGCAGTCACAGCGCACGATGATCATAAAACAGTCACTATATCTGTCCGGTCTGGAGGATTATATGCTTCCTTGCCTCAACAAAAAATTCCTTGGGGTGGACTGTCCGGGCTGTGGCCTTCAACGATCTGTGGGCCTATTGTTGCAGGGGGAATTTTTGGCGGCCTTCCAAATGTTCCCGGCCATATTTACCCTGATCCCCCTTTTTGTCCTGGTTCTTTGCAGCAAGGTGTTCCAACTGAAAATCGACGATAGGTTCATCATTGTACTGGCCATAGCCAGTGTGGCACTGATACTGATAAACTTCATTTATAAATTAACCCACTAAATTTTTGGAATATGGAACAAAAGAATCTACCCAATGTGACCATTGCCCTGGTCCTTTCGATACTGGGCTTTCTCTGCTGTTGTTTCGGCGGGGTACCGGGATTGCTCTTCGGGGGAATCGCCTTCTATTTGGTCAACAAGGACAAAAAGGCCTATATGGAAAATCCGGAGCAATACAGAAACTACAATACCCTGAAGACCGTGAGAATACTGGCGATCGTCGCCATGGTCCTGGGGGTACTCTACTTTCTTTATACCTCGTGGTCCATCAGCCAATTGGGAGGCTGGGATGCTTATATGGAAAAGGTCAATGAGATGACAGAACAATTCCAACAATAAACTGTCATGGGCCTAAAACCATTACCTGGAGCGAACACCGTGCTGGTCATGGGAATCCTTTCCATAGTCGGCACCCTGTTCTGTTGTGGCCCCTTCGGTGCCATATTCAGCATCATTGGCCTGATACAGGCCAAGACCTCAAGCAGGGTGTATCGGGAGAACCCCGAGGAATATACCGATTACAGCCTGGTGAACACCGGAAGGATATTGTCCTATATCGGTTTGTTCCTCTCGCTGATCATCCTGGTGCTCGTGATCATCTATTTTGGTTTTATCGTGGCCATGATAACGGCCAGTACCGGAAATGAGTGGGGCAGCGGATTTTAATTCGCTACCTCACTTATAAATTTCAGGCGGTACAATCTGAGTTCCTCGTCTTCATAGTCCCCATCGAATTCCTCGATGGCCTGGGAGATGGAGTCGGTATCCGCATCCAGGAAGTATTCGTGGATTTCTTCCTGTTGGTCCTCGTCCAAGATTTCGTCGATCCAATAACCGATGTTCAATCTTGTGCCACTGAACACGATCTGTTCCATTTCCTTGATCAGTTCGGGGAGTTCCAGGCCCTTTGCCGATGCAATGTCGTCCAGGGGCAATTTTCGGTCTATGCTTTGGATGACATAGAGTTTAAGGCCTGAATTGGCGCCGGTACTCTTGACCACCAGGTCGTCCGGCCTTATTATTTCGTTCTCCTCCACGTATTTGTCGATGAGTTCCAGGAAGGGTTTTCCATACTTTCGGGCCTTGCCCTCACCCACTCCCTGAATGTTGAGAAGCTCCTCCATATTGATGGGGTATTTCAGGGCCATATCCTCCAGGGAAGGGTCCTGAAAGACCACAAAGGGAGGCACTTCCCGCTTGGCGGCTTCCTTTTTCCGTAGGTCCCTGAGCAATTTCAAGAGGGTCCCGTCCAGGACCGCTGCCCCCATTTTGGAAGCTGTGGTCCCGGCATCCATACCTTCTTCCGTATAGGTATGGTCCTTGGTCATCATAAAGGATTCCGGTTTTTCAAGAAAGCTGCGCCCCGCTTCGGTCAGGTGCAGGATTCCGTACCGTTCTATTTCCTTGCGCAACAATCCGGCCACCAGCACCTGTCTCACCAAGGCCA